>CAYHCU010000142.1:0-8034 GCA_964355035.1 uncultured Flavobacteriales bacterium
CCCGGACTTCAAACTTTCTGTTTTCTCTAATTCTAATAAACAAATAGATAAAATAGGTGGCCCACATAATAAACCAATGCGGACGCCATTGGTATGCAGGTTCTAATAAGGATAGCCCACCTAAGCAAAACATGATTTTTTTAAAGAGCAAATTTAAGGAAAAGTTGGTTTGATGAAAAAATGAAATTCCAAATGATGTCCCTTCTGTTGGAAAAAATGTCCAACTGCCACAAACAAAATGATTTCGTATTGCAAGAAGAGAAGTACTGGCGAATAAAAAAAACACAAACAAGAGAAGATGTAGAGGTTTTATATTTTTGTATTTTATGGAAGAAGCCAGCATAATACCAATAAGAACAATTCCAAATGGTAAAATATTCGGTCGAGTCATTATTGAGAGCCCCAAAAAGATGGATGATGTTATTAGCAGAGATATTTTATTTTTCTTTACTCCATGGTTGTAACAATAGAAAAATACTGCAATTGTAAATAGTGTCAAATTTTCACTCAGTAAACGGAAAGTGTAATGTATGTTTATGTCTAGTAGTGCAAACATAAATAAAGTTAAAAGAAAATATATTCCGGTAAGTGGTTTCATTTGATCCCGAAATCCCCAATAAATTAATGCTACTGAAAATCCAAGTAAAATACTCTGAATAATATATATTGGAATGGGGTTTTCACCAAAAAGGTAAAAGCAAAACGCTACAAAGTAATTATAAAGGAAGCCTGCCGGCGAAAAATAATTTCCATTTATTGAGGGAATTGTCATCCCATTATGTTTTATGTCTAATGCATTCCTCGCATATCTGCTCCAATCGTCTATGCCATCGGTTATCTCTTTTAAGGGATTGTCAAAAGGGAAAAGTCTGAATAAGGCCAGAACAGTAAAAAATAATATTATGAGAATTGCAATGATATCACCGGTTTTTTTCTGACGGAAAACGGTCGAATTATGTTCCATTATTTTGAATCAATTAGTAAAAATGGGTAGAGAAGTATTACTGATTATGAACAATAATTTTTCGAATAAATCGTATATGTTCCCTTTCAATAGTCAGAAAATATATTCCATTTGAAAATTCGGATACGGAAAATGTATGATGAATAGAGTTGTCGATGTTTTGTATGCTTTCTTCCAATACAATATTCCCGGTAATTGATGATAATTTAAAATTGTATTTCCCGTTTTCAATTCCCTCCCCTGTAAGTGTAAAATGATCACTTACCGGATTTTGTAACACCTGGAGTTGTGCTAAATCAGAGAGTGTAGAAATCCCCGAAAGTTGTGTAATCTCAAAATTCTTAGAACAGGTAAGTCCATTATATGTTGCCCGAAAGGTATAAGTTCCCGATATGGTTGGAAGAAGTTTGCTATATCCTCTTATGTATGTTTTATTGTTGGCTGTACTCGTATAGGTCCAACTGCTGAAAGTGGAACCATTTGGATTTAGAATTTCACAATTGGCCGAAAGACCTGATACATCGTCTCGAATAAAAATATAAAACTTTGCATAACCCGGACTCAATCCTAAACCCTGGAAGGGGATTGCAAAAGTATCAGCTTCATTTGGCGTTTCTGTTGTTGGACAACCGGGCAAAGCAATATCGGTCGTATTTGTAGATACTTTAATAACTGCCGAATTGGTATGCGGCTTTTGTACATTCCACCACGAACTTGCATTTATTGTATTGCATGCTCCTGAGAATGGATCATTGTATGTTGTATTGGTACTGCCTGACCATACTTCAAAATGGAGATGTGGACCACTTGAACTTCCGGAACTTCCTACTATTCCTAAATATTCGCCCGCAACTACTGTTTGTCCAACCAACTTAGTAGTAACAGAATTATTTTTCATGTGCCAGTATAAAGCCTCTGTGCCATCTGCATGCTGAATGATAATGGAATTGGCTGTTAAACTATTTGATGAACAATTTCTGTCAAAATTTCCATCGGCTTTTTGTATGATTGTTCCCGGAGCTGCTGCAATAACTTCTACTTGATTATTTTCCATTTTATAAAAACCATAAGGCCATGCTGCTATATCTGTCCCATGATGACCATCGTAAGTATTCGTCCCGCAATCATAATCTTGTATAACACCTGTTGATGTGTTTTGATCAACATACGCTCCAATAAAATAATAATCGCAATCAGTAAAACCCGATGCTGCTTGAATTGGCCAATTTAAAGATGTAGTGAGTGCACGACTTTGTATATTGCTTTCTAATCCAAGTAATTTTATATTTTCTTTGCACTGGTTTTCCAACAACAAATATTCCTGTGGAGTAATGCAAGGGTTGTTACTATTATTTGTACCGAAAGAAGAGCCGACTCTTTCTTCATTTAAAGCTCTTTCGAAATTTTGTGCAAACAATGTTGTTGTGTAAACACAAAGTAGAATAAGCAAAGTAAAGGTTGACTTCATGATCAGGAAATTTAGTTAGGTATTTCTCCTTAAACGCTGTAAATTGTTAAATAGATACATCGAAATTCTTCTGAATGAAGATGTTGTGCCTCAAATTCTTTTCAAAATTCATCTGCCATAATGAAAATAGTTGTAATTTTAGTTTCTTAAAAATTATAAATTTAGAGGCTAAAATCGTTAGTTTTCAATAAATTAATCAAATTCAGATCATGAAATTAAAAACAATCTTCAGAGTGCTTTGTCTGGTAGTGTTAATGCCGCTGAATCTCTTAAGTCAACCTTGGCTAAAAAGAGACATCCCGGCTGTAAATGAACCGGCTAAAAAACCGAATTTGAATGAAATCTCTCAACGTTTTGAAAGCTATTGGAAAAATAAGGAGGTCTCTGTTAATGAAGAAGAAAATGCCTCAGAAGGCGGGTACCAGCAATTCAAAAGATGGGAATGGTTCATGAAACAACGCACATTTCCAAGTGGAAATTTTTTCAACTCGCGTATTCTTTTCAATGAATATACTAAATACAAAATAGAACATCCAAAAGATCAAACAAAACTTGCTACAACTACAAATTGGACAATGATCGGTCCTGCTGTAGTACCAGCTTCCGGCGGTGGAGCCGGTCGTATAAATGTAATTCGGTTTATGCCCGGAAATCCAAACACTCTGTTGGTTGGATCTGCTTCCGGCGGATTTTGGAAATCTTATGATGGTGGCAATACATGGTCGTCGAACACCGATTTTCTTTCCGCACTCAGCATAGCCGATATTGCTGTCGACCCGTCAGATACAAATACTATTTACATAGCAACAGGAGATGGATATGGTTATGAAGTTACCAATGATTTTTGGGGAGGTACATATACTGCCGGAATTCTTAAATCGACGGATGGTGGAGCTACATGGAATTCTGCCGGATTAATTTATTCCCAATCTCAAAATGACATCATCCAACGATTGGTTATCAAACCTGATGAGCCACTGGTTTTACTCGCTGCAACAAGAAGTGATCTTTTTCGCTCTATCGATGGCGGCGCTAACTGGACTTCCGTAATGAATAATCATTTTTACGATATTGAATTTAATACAGCTAACCCTGATACAGTATTCGCTTCTAATTCCACAACAGTATATCGTTCATTCGATGGTGGTCAAAACTGGACTCCTTCTTCAACACCGGGAATGTGTAGTGGTCGTATTTCACTTTCTGTTACACAATCCAATTCAAATGTCGTTTATGCATTTTGTGAGTCCGGTTCGTTTTTTAAATCTTCTGATGGCGGAGATAATTTTATATCGGTGAATTCGCCTAATAGTCAAACTTCTTTCTACGGTTATTATGATGCTGTAATGGCAGCTTCTCCGATGGATGAGAACACGGTCTATTGTGGTGGAGTAAATGTTGTGAAAACTACTGATGGAGGGAATAGCTGGACAAAAGCGGCCAACAATGGTGGTTCTGATTATGTGCATGCCGACAATCATTTTCTCGACTTTCTTCCGGGATCTAACACTACCGTTTTTTCCGGTAATGATGGCGGAATTTTTAAAACGGACAATGCAGGAGCTTCGTGGAGTGATTTAAGTAACGGACTTGCAATCAAACAATATTATCGAATGAGTCAATCTGCTTCTGACCCATATCTGATTTATGCAGGTGCACAAGACAATGGCTCTGATCAATTATCTCTTGGTAATTGGTCACAAGTGTATGGTGCGGATGGAATGGATAATCAAGTCGATTGGTCGAATGATCAAAACGTTTATGTTTCTTCTCAGTATGGTGGCTTACAGAAATCGATTAACGGTGGATTGTCGTTTAATAGTATTGCACCTTCAAGCGGCGACTGGGTTACACCTTTCATTATTGATCCTGTCGATGCACAAATTCTTTATGCAGGTTATTCAGAAGTGTACAAATCGATCGACGGCGGATTAAATTGGAATACTATTTCCACGAATCTTACAGGTGGCGATAATCTGATTGCTTTAACTGTTTGTGCTTCGAATACAAATTATATTTATACAGCAACCTTAGGTGCAATCTGGCGGACAATTGACGGTGGATTAAGCTGGAATGATATTACAGGAACATTGCCGATTTCGTCAGCAGGAATTACGATGATCACTGTTTCTGATTCGAATCCGGACCAAGTATGGGTTTCATTCACCGGATATACAGCTGGTGAGAAGGTTTATTATTCTGCGGATGGTGGAACTACATGGATTAATTTTTCATCGGGTCTACCTAACGTTCCGGTTAATTGTATTGCCTTTCAAAATGGTTCGCAAGACTTGGTTTATGTCGGAACAGATTTCGGCGTTTTTTATTCTACAGGTGGAGCAAGTTGGATTGCTTACGGTAGCGATTTACCAAATGTAATTGTATCTGATCTTGAAATTCATTACAGTGCTTCGAAACTCAGAGCTGCAACCTATGGTCGTGGTATTTGGGAAGCTGATCTCGCTTCTTCAACATTATATTCATTGGATGCTGGTTTACAAGCTATATTGTCACCAACAGCTAGTTATTGCGATTCACTTATTACTCCTGTTATCCGAATATACAATTACGGAATCGATACATTGGTTTCTCTTACTATTGATTTCGGTATCGATGGAAATTTATCCAATCAATTTGTATGGAGTGGATCACTTGCTCATGGTACTTTTGTTGATGTAACACTTGCTTCATTTAATGCATCGGCAGGCAGTCATACGTTTACTGCTTTAGCCTCTTTGCCAAACGGAAGTCTTGATCTTTTTAGTGGTAACAATAGTCGAACATCAACATTCCTGATTAATACAGTTTCATTGCCACCTCCGTTTACAGAAAATTTTGAATCAGGAACTATTGTTCCGGTAAATTTTTCTGTGATTGATCCCGCAGGTATGTTTAGTGCAGAATTTTATGGGGCATTCGGCACGTCAAACTATTCCTTGAGAGCAGACTATTTTAATATCGCTTCAGGAAGTTCTTTCCTTAAATCTGATATGCTTGATTTTACCAATGCAATCCCTCCGATAATTCTGAGTTTTGACCATGCGTATGCTGCGTATTCAGCTTCTTATCACGATAGCTTATTGGTGAAACTCAGCACAGATTGTGGGCAGTCTTTTCCAAACGTATTGTATGCAAAAGGAGATAACTCTCTCGCTACGGCTCCTGCTTCCACAAATATTTATTATCCGCAATCATCGGAGTGGGTGAACGACACGCTTGATCTTAGTTGGTTAGCAGGTCAAAGCGGAATCACGCTGGAATTTGAATTCGCAACCGGTTATGGAAATAACTTATTTGTTGACAACATTAACATCTTTGATAATTCTAATTCTGTTGTACAAACCGACAAAATTTTTGTTGCTGCTGTCTACCCGAATCCTTTCTCTGATGAATTGACCGTTTCTTTCCCAATGAACAGCTCAGAAAAATATTCAATTCAAATCACGGATATTTCAGGAAGAGTATTGCAAAGCATCGATAAGTTACAAGGTAATGGGCCTCAGAAAATGGTGCTTAATCTTGCTAAACTATCTGCCGGTATTTATTTCTGTAATATCAGTAATTCAAACGGACATCTTCACAGTGCGAAGGTGGTTAAGAAGTAAAGAAACTATTTTGCTGTTGCAATTCATTTGCTTTTGTGCTTAGAAACCTAAAAGGTCCTTTACAGGATGACCGTTGTGTTACCTTTTAGGAAGGAGGAAGGTAAAAACCTACACGATTCTTTCAGAATAGCTGTCAACTTCATTAAAATGTTTTCACACAATCTACTAATGAGAACTACATTTTGTTTGAAAGATGGAAATGCTGTAAGCATCTTGTAGCGATTTACTTTTCCTTCTTCCCCTCTCAAACGATGCATCCGTCATCCTGCAAAGGAACTTGTAGATCTCTTTGCACGACTGATTGTTCATCGCAATTTTATCCTTTTAATCTTTTATAATCTTACCATTGGAGAGAATTACATTATTATATTTCACTTCGAAAAGATAAATTCCTTTCCCAAGTTGTGAAGTGTTTATTGTAATCTCGTTAATGAATTTCTTTTGTACAATTTTTCTTGATGTAATGTCATAAATAATAATCTCGCAAGATTTATTTAAACTATTACTAACTTTAATTTCATTGGAAAAAGGATTTGGTGAAATTTGAGTTAACGTATTTCCTGCAAAAAATTCATTGATGCCAATCGTATTTGCAGTTGAATCACGTTTATAGTAAATTTCATAATTCCCATCACGCATATCTTGCCAAACAACATGCACAGCGGAACCTGCTATAGCGACGGATGGATAAAATGAATAAGCGGGATCATTCGTAAGTCGAACATCTGCTTCCCAGCTTGTCCCGTTATCTATTGAGCGCTTGTAATATATTTCATAGACGCCATCACTGAAATCAAACCAAACTACATGCAAAAAAGAACCTGATACAGCAATCGAAGGATAAAACGAGCCGCCGGTATTATTCGTAAGTCTTGTGTCCGGCTCCCAGCTTAAACCTCCATCGGTTGATCGCTTATAATATGCTTCATAGTTTCCATCACGATCGTCATGCCAAACAATATGTACATTTGATCCTGACACAGCAACACAGGGATACCTTGACACTGAAGAGTTGGTGGTCATTCGTGTATCGGCGCTCCAACTTATTCCTCCATCAGCTGAGCGTTTGTAATAAATTTCCCAATTGCCGTCACGATTGTCATACCACACAACATGCACAACAGAACCGGAAACTGATACCGATGGATTCCAGGAATCAGCAATGTCTGTTGTGAGTCGCGTATCTGTACCCCAACTTATTCCTCCATCTGTTGAACCTTTGTAGAATATCTCAGAGTTGCCTTGTCGTTCATCTTCCCATACTACATGAACGTCTGAACCACTTAATGATATCGATGGATTCCACAGGTCAGCTGTAACATTTGTTAAAGATGTATCAGTACTCCAACTTATACCTCCATCGATTGAATGTTTGTAGTATATCTGATAAAATCCGCCTTGTTCGTTTTGCCATACGATATGAATATTTAATCCCGAAATAGCTACACAAGGATCGTATGAGTATGAAGTACTATTTGTAAGTCGTGTATCTGCGCTCCAATTTGCGCCTCCGTCTAATGAGCGCTTGTAATAAATTTCATAATTTCCGTCGCGATCATCGTCCCATACAACTAGTACAGTATCTCCACTCGCTGCTACACACCATGCGTTATTCAAGGAAGTGTTAGAAACGGCAGCGTCATTCGTTAGACGTACATCCGTTTGCCATTGAGCTTGTGAAATAAATGTTCCCAATAAAAAGATTGAAGTAAATAGTAATTTTCTTTTCATATCTCTTGTGTTTTTAACTGCGTTTTATTTTTCAAAGGTGTTTTTGTGATAAATAATAATCAAAACTAATTAAAATATTCCCTCCAAATACAACTGAAAATAGAATGATTTCAATAATAAATTGTTTATTAGGTCATTGAACTCCTTTTTCAAAATAACTTTAAACAATCAGAAAACGGCTTAGGCTTCATTTTTTCGAGACAAATGACTCCTCAGCAGTCATTTCGCATTTATTTATTGTTGGACAATTCTTGATCAGGATATTA
>CAYHCU010000143.1:0-8014 GCA_964355035.1 uncultured Flavobacteriales bacterium
CATCATAACCGTTATCGATACTTGTTGATCTTGCATCATTTGACGCTTTTACAGGGAGAATTCGACAATTGAATGCCGGACTAGAAACTCCGACATTGTTATCTGTGACCGCAGCAGCACAACCCGTAACATGCGCTCCGTGTGTACTTCCTGCATTCATTGGATTGTTGTCATTTTCACTCATGTCCCAACCATGAAAATTATCAATATAACCATCTGCATCGTTATCTATTCCATCAATTGGATCGGCATAATTTAATTTCAAGTTTGCCTGAATATCCGGATGATCCCAGTCAGTTCCACTATCAACAATACCGACAACTGTATTTGTATCACCCTTCCACACATCCCAAGCTGAGTACGCGCTGATTTTGGTAAACTGATATTGAGTACCAACACTCGGATCGTTCGGAGTATAATCCATCTTTTGAATATACAATGGTTCAGCATAAGCAACAGCACCGGTTTTATTTAGAGCCTCTGTCAAATGTTGAATGTCTGTACCGATTGAGACTTTGATCTGATAAATCAACGAAAGATCGATTGAATTTTCCCTGTGCCGATTTTTTAAATTTGCTGGAGGCAAAGACTTCGGAAATTTCTTTGCGACTTCTGATGCATAATACTGATTCAAAACAGATTGGATCTTCGGTTCATTAATTGACGTTGCTGAGCAAAACGAACGAAACTCCGGCTTCATTTTTATTACCACGAATCCCGGTTTTATTACTTCGCTATCAATTACTTGTGCAGCTGAAGATTTTTTGATGCTTTTATCAATCGCTTTTACATTGAATGCAAACAATACGAGAAGAAGCAACCAAAAGGTCGCTTGAATTTTTTTCATAAGATTTAGGTTACTAATTTGGGACACAATATAATACCAATTTTTACAATAACAAGTATAGGAATGATGAGGATAGTCTATGGATTGTCACATTTTACCGCTTAAATCCTAAGCATTTCAACTGCTTAATCTGCACCTGCTAATTCCATGTATGTTGGAATTTCCTTTAAAAACGTATAAGATTGCGTAGGATGGTCTATCCTACAAATAAACGATTCAAGTCCGTTAGAAATTAGGAAATACGCCACGTTCAACGTCATATTATAGCGAGCAGCTTGGTCAAAAACTGCCTGAGTCAGCGGGACTTTAGGTGCTTTGCACTCGGCCAAGAGAATTGGTTTCAGTGAAGATGAATAGATTACGATGTCTGTTCGCTTCTCAAGATTGTTTATTAGCAACTTTTTTTCAACACTGACTAATGATTGAGGAAACTTCCGTTCATTCACAAGAAAATGTAGAAGATGTTGCCTCACCCACTCTTCCGGGGTCAAACTCACATATTTTTTGCGAATTATGTCAAAAATTTTTAAACTTTGCCGTTCGTCAGTCGATCGTTGAAGTTTAAACTTATATTCCGGAAAATTTAATCGAGGTAGCTGCAATAGTTTTTTTTTACAAAGGTAAATTTATGAATAATAAAAAAGACATCGTTAACAATTGGCTCCCCAGATATACAGGAACCGCATTAGAGGATTTCGGACAATACATTTTGTTGACCAATTTTCATCACTATGTTAAGCTATTTGCTGAATGGAATAACGTTCCAATCAATGGTTTAGATAAACCAATGCCCAATGCAACCTGCAATGGAATTACCATTATCAACTTTGGAATTGGGAGTCCGAATGCTGCTTTAATTATGGATCTGCTTTCTGCAATTCAACCTAAAGCTGTACTTTTTCTTGGGAAATGTGGTGGATTGAAAAAGAAAAATGAGGTTGGCGGGTTAATTCTACCTATTGCAGCCATTCGGGGAGAAGGTACATCAAATGATTATTTTCCACCTGAAATTCCGGCATTACCGGCCTTCAACCTTCAAAAAGCTGTTTCTACTACCATCCGAAATCATGATATGGACTATTGGACCGGCACGGTATTCACGACCAACCGCAGAGTTTGGGAACATGACAAAGAATTTAAAAAGTACCTTGAAAGCACACGCTCCATGGCAATTGATATGGAGACCGCTACTATTTTCATTGTTGGGTTTGCGAATAAGATTCCAACAGGCGCTTTGTTATTGGTTTCTGATCAGCCCATGATTTCCTCCGGAGTAAAAACTGCAGATAGCGATAAAAAGGTAACGGAATCGTACGTAAATAACCATCTTGTGATTGGAATCGACTCTTTAAATGAGTTGAAAAATAATGGTTTAACAGTTAAACATCTACGCTTTTAATTAAGCTTAAATTTAAAATTGATCAATGAGTACCGATCAGATCATAGGTGAACTAAAGAAAAAAATCTTTCATCCTGTCTATTTTTTACAAGGCGATGAGCCTTACTATATCGATCTGATTTCCGACTATATAGAAAAAAATATCTTAAGCGAAGGCGAAAAAGAATTCAATCAATCTGTTCTCTATGGAAAAGATATTGACGTTTCAACTCTGATTTCTTATGCAAAACGCTATCCGATGATGTCGTCACATCAGGTGGTAATTGTTAAGGAAGCACAGGAAATGAAAAGTCTTGTTCCAAAAGAAAAAGAAAAAACGAAAGACGCCAAAGATCCTTTCGTTGAGTATCTCCTGAAACCTACTCAATCAACAATTCTTGTTTTATGCTATAAATACAAAACTATTGATAAAAGAACAAAACTTGGTAAGACGATTGAGAAAAATGCTTTGCTCTTTAATTCGAAAAAACTTTACGACAACCAAATACCTGATTGGATAAACGGTTATGTTTTGAGCCAAGGTTTCAGAGTGAACCCAAAAGCATCTATGATGATGGCTGAATATCTGGGTAATGATCTTTCGAAAATTTCTAATGAAATTAGTAAATTGGTTATCAGTTTACAACCCGGTGACGAAATTACGGCTGTAATGGTTGAAGATAACATTGGAATCAGCAAAGAGTTTAATGTCTTCGAATTACAAAGTGCTTTAGGCAAAAGAAATATCTACAAAGCAAATCAAATAATAAATTATTTTTCGGCCAATACAAAAAGTAACCCAACAGTACTTACAACAGCGCAACTCTATAGTTACTTTTTAAAAATTCTTCAATTTCATCAAGTTGATCTTCGAGCAAAGGAAGTCCCTGCTGTTGTACTTGGCGTTCATCCCTATTTTATCAAAGATTACGAAACTGCCGCACGAGCCTATCCCATGGAAACTTGTATCCGCAACATCAGTTATATTCGCGAATTCGACATAAAAACAAAAGGCATTAACAGTGCCGCTTCAATTGACGGACAGCTTTTGAAGGAATTGGTGTATAAAATTTTACATTAAAAGGCTGCCGTTCATTATCCATTATCCATTGTCCATTATCAATTATAAATGTATTGGTTAGTAAAATCAGATCCTGAAGTTTATGGCTGGGCCGAACTATTAAAAGACAAGACCACAAGTTGGGATGGCGTTCGAAATTATGCAGCTAGAAATCATATGAAAACCATGAGGGAAGGCGACGAAATTTTATTTTATCACAGCGGAAAAGAATCTTCAGTAGTCGCACTCGCAAAAGTCAGCAAAGAATTTTATGTTGACCCTACCGGAGATGACGACACCTGGGTTAGTGTAGAATTGAAGGCCAGTAAAATCCTAAAGAATTCCGTACCATTGGCCAAAATAAAAGCAGATCCCAGACTGAAAAATATGATGCTCGTTAAAATTGGGCGTTTATCAGTTGCACCTGTTTCATCTGAAGAATTTGAGATAATTGTAGAAATGGCAAATGGAAAACCATAAATTCCAGAGGATATGTTAATAGTACAATGTGGTTTTCCCTTTTTTAATTAGCTTTGGCCGCTAAATTCGTTGTTCGTTTGTCGTAATTCGAAAAACGAAAAACGAACTACGAACCAACTTACTACTCACCATTTACTACTTACTACTTACCACCAAATGAAAAACAATTTTTTACTTGCCTTTTGTCTGATTCTTTTCGGACTTAACAACTCTTTTGCGCAAAGTGGAGAGATTCGTGGCTTTGTTTATGAAAAAGAAAGCTCTGAACCGGCTATTTACACTAGTGTATTTCTTGCGGGAACCATGCATGGTGCGCAAACAAATTTAGACGGATTCTTCAACATCTCTAAAGTCCCTGCCGGCACTTATATACTTACCGTTACATCTGTTGGATTTGACACCTTGAAAATTCAAGTTGAAATTAAATCCGGCGATATTATCACCAAGAAACTTTTTATTGCACAATCAACTATTGAAATAAAGGAAGTTGTTATCAGCGCAGAAAATGAAGCAAAGAAAACAGATGTTCGCGTTTCAGTAAATAAAATCACGCCAAAAGAAATCCGCCAAGTACCTACCATCGGCGGAGAACCTGATTTAGCACAATACTTACAAGTAGTTCCCGGCGTAGTATTTTCAGGAGATCAAGGTGGACAATTATATATTCGAGGTGGTACTCCAATTCAGAACAAGTTATTACTTGACGGAATGATTATTTACAATCCCTTTCATTCAATTGGATTATATTCTGTACTTGATGCAGACATCATTCGCGGTGCAGATATTTATACCGGTGGTTTTAATGCAGAATACGGTGATCGAATTTCATCGATTATGGATATTACTTCCCGTGATGGAAATAAAAATCGACTCAGCGGAAAAATTGCTGCAAACCCTTTCACTTCCAAACTTCTGCTTGAAGGGCCTCTAAAAAAAGAAACTGAAGGTGACGAAGGAAGCTCTTCGTTTATTATTACGGGCAAGACTTCCTATTTGGATAAAACTTCCAAATCACTCTATCCGTATATTGATTCTCTTGGCTTGCCCTATTCTTTCAACGATCTGTATGGGAAAATTTCAATGAATAGTTCCGCAGGAAGTAAATTCAATGTTTTTGGTTTTCATTATACTGACAATGTTGATTATTTTCATGTTGCAGATTTAGGATGGAAATCAACCGGTGTCGGAAGTAATTTTGTGTTTTTACCAAGTGGATCATCAACTTTAATTGATGGAAACTTTGCCTATTCAAATTACAACATCAGACTTACGGAAAGCGATGGGCTTACTCGTTTCAGCTCAATAAGCGGTTTCAATGCAGGATTCACTTTTAATTATTTTATGGGAAAGAATGAATTTAAATATGGGATAGAAGTAAACGGGTTTAAAACAAATTTTGAATACTACAACTCAATTGGGAATAAATATTTTCAGGAAACCAGTACAACAGAGTTAGCAGGTTTCTTAAAATTCAAAAAAGTTTGGGAGAAGGTTGTAATAGAGCCGGGAATACGATTGAACTACTATTCTTCACTTAGTGAATTCTCATTTGAGCCACGTTTTGGCATGAAATATAATATCTCGGAAAAGTTTAGGTTTAAAGGTGCAGCAGGAATGTATTCGCAGAATCTTGTTGCTGCTGCTTCCGATCGCGATGTTGTAAATTTATTTTATGGGTTCTTATCGGGCTCTGATAATCTTCCTTCAAAATTTAAAGGGGAAGATGTTACCTCTCGTTTACAAACTGCTGAACATCTGATCGCAGGTTTTGAATTTGATCTTCCTTTTCATTTGACGATGAACATTGAAGGTTATTTGAAAAATTTCTCTCAACTGGAAAATTTAAATCGAGATAAAATTTACGAAGACAATTCACAGCACAATAGTAAACCCGATATTCAAAAGAAGGATTTTATTGTGGAAGAGGGAGATGCAAAAGGGGTAGACATGACACTTAAGTACGAACACAAAAAAGTCTACCTATGGATTGTTTATTCGCTGGGTTTTGTGAACAGAGATGATGGTGTGAGAGTTTACCAACCCAACTTTGATAGACGACACAATGTAAATATCGTAGCATCTTATAAATTTGGCAAAAAAGATTCTTGGCAAGCCAATGTACGTTGGAATTTTGGTTCACCCTTCCCTTTCACTCAATCGCAAGGTTACTATGAACTTCCTCAATTGGCAAATGGTGTTGGCAGTAATATCAATACACAGAATGGCCAAATCGGAACCTACTTTGGAGAGTTAAACAATGGGAGACTTTCCTATTTCCATCGTTTAGATATTTCCATTCAGAAGAACATTCATTTTACCAAACACAATTCGCTTGAGTTAACTGCAGGTGCTTCGAATGTCTATGACAGAAAAAATATTTTCTATCTCGACAGACTTTCAGGAAATAAAGTTTATCAGCTTCCAATTATTCCAACAGTAGCGGCAAGTTTTAGCTTTTAACGAGACATCATTTGAATCGTTAAAGTGGGATATTGATCGAATGACGGATAAATCTTTAATTGACCTGTTGATTTGCCCAATCTGATTTTTTTATCGTATTGAAAAACCTGGTTTGCACAAAGATATCCAATAGCTGCACCCGGAATTATATCTGATGCCCAATGATCATGCTGGATTAACCGCGAAATGCCGACCAAGCTTGCAAGGCTATACATGATTGCGGGCACCGCTTTTTTATCAGCAAATTCTTTAGCAAAAATTGTTGCAATTGCAAAAGCGGCAGCAGTATGTCCTGACGGAAAAGCATCGAATGCCGCTACTCCCCTCTCTTTATTATACTTGGAATTGAACTGTGCAAACGGACCAAACCAATGACCGTTTTGATATTCCTTATCTGTATAAGTTGCGCCGGGACGCATTCTTCCGGACAAAATTTTTCCGGCTCTCACCCATAAACCTGCTGTCAAGGCTGCCTGTGCAGCCAAGATAGTTGTATGAAATGTCCTGTAATCATGAGAGATTGCAGAAATTCCGGCAACCCCGGCAACTAAAGCATAGCCATAATAATCACCTAACTCAGTAAATTCAGGAGTAAACTTTTTAAAAAACGGATTCTTATCTTTTATTGGTCGAAAAACTTTGTCGATTTCCATGTCAAAATGAATCAGGGTTGCTGTAATTGCCATCACCCCTACTGTTCGCCAGATCTGTTTTTTGTTCATATGAAACGGAGCTTTGGCTTGTTCTCCCATGCAATGAAAGAAAAATGGAACCACTCCACTTTTTGACTTAAAAGAAAATATCGAATCCTCTTTCACCTTTTTGCAAAACTCACTTTCTAATTTCGGAGTTGAAACCGAATCAGAACATTCCTCCGCTCTTGAACAAAACGGGGCTAATAAAAACAAGAGAACCAAGCATCGAATCATATTCTGCAAGATTAAGAATCTTTATTAAGAAAGAGTTTTTTTACTCGTATTTAATAGTAATTTTGAACCCCGTGTTGATGAAGTGATCAGAATCTTCAACAACATTTTCAAGCAAACAATTTAATAATCAACACGGTGGCTTCTTCAAAATACATCTTCGTTACAGGCGGCGTAACTTCTTCCCTAGGAAAAGGGATCATTTCTGCTTCATTGGCCAAACTTCTTCAAGGAAGAGGCTATACAGTAACCATTCAAAAACTCGATCCCTATATAAATGTTGACCCCGGAACCATGAATCCGTATGAGCATGGTGAGTGTTTTGTAACGAATGATGGAGCTGAAACCGATCTCGATTTAGGGCATTATGAGAGATTTCTCAATACGCCAACCTCTCAGGCAAATAATGTAACGACAGGTAGAATTTACCAGACAGTAATAAATAAGGAACGGGAAGGTGCTTTTTTGGGAAAGACAGTACAGATCATTCCACACATTACCGATGAGATTAAAAGAAGAATTCAGCTATTAGGAGAAACCGGAGAGTTTGATGTAATTATCACTGAAATTGGAGGTACTGTCGGTGACATTGAATCACTTCCATACATAGAAAGTGTTCGTCAATTGAAATGGGAGCTGGGAAGTTCTGCTTTAGCGATTCACCTTACTCTGGTTCCTTACCTTGCAGCTGCCGGTGAATTAAAAACAAAACCAACACAACATTCGGTGAAGGCCCTTTTAGAACTTGGTGTTCAACCGGACATTTTAGTTTGTCGGACGGAACGACCTCTTTCCATGGAAATCAGAAGGAAGATCGCACTCTTCTGTAATGTAAATGTAAATGCAGTAATTGAATCAATAGA
>CAYHCU010000144.1:0-2856 GCA_964355035.1 uncultured Flavobacteriales bacterium
TTACGTTCATAGCTAATGCAGTAGGCATCTCGTTGCCTTACGCTACTCCTTTTCCCAGTAATGCGATCAATGTGTCATCCTGTAAGGACCTCGTCGGTCTCTAGGAACGGCGGCTCACAATTACCTATTTGTACTTAAAATACGAATTAAATTTAAAGCTTTTCCTATGTTTTAAAATTTAACCAGACACCAATGATTCCGCAATTCGCAATTTATCAATAGATTTTCTTAATCAGATAATCCACCCCATTAAAACTAACGGTTTCTTTTTTCTTGGCATTGATCATCGCTTTGGCTAAAGGTGCAATGGCTGATATTACCATAACATCTGAATCTTGAACATTTATTTTCCCCAATGGAATTGACACAAAAATTGTCCCTTTATTTGTTTCCACTAATGAGCCGGTTCGGATTGAACTTAATTCTATATCCGGATTTATGGAAGATAAAATTTCAAGCTGACGATCGGCTTCATTGAATTGTGTGATCAATTTCTCTTGTTCAATTTGCATCATGGCCCGGGCTGTTTCATGCTTATCACCGGCGGAACTTTTTGAATCGTTTTCAGCATCGGAAACTAATTCGTTCATTTTGTCTTTGATTATATGAACTTTTTCAGAGAGAATTTGCTTGCAATGTATTAGGATTTCTTTTTTGTTATTCACGTGGGTGTTTTGTAGTAATGGGGTTGGGTTATAAATGATAAATGATGAATGATGAATGGAGAATGGAGAATGATTTATTTTACCCGATGCATTTTGAAGTACTCTTTTTGGTAGCCTGTTTTGGTGGGACCTTCGATGAAAGCTACAAGAGAATCTGTACTGGGATTTGTGTACACAATTTTCTTAGGAAAATCATGTTCCTTATTCTCAAACGTATATTCGCCATTAGTCTTAGATGTAAAAGCAAAACGTACAGCGTCTCCGTTATTTTGTGACTGAATACTTGGCGTATAAAATAGTTTACCGTTTTTCAGGCGTAGGGAAATTTCTTCATAGAAAATAGTGTCTGTACCTGCCATGTAAATACTGCTACCGACGAAAGAAGAGTCGTCAATCCTATTCCAAATCTCTACCATCTTTCCGTCTGAAGTACTATCCATCCACTCCCCTATCAGCCAGGAAAATTGAGCGAGATCGTTTTGTTTGTTTGGCTTATTTTCTCCACAAGCGAGCCAACTAATCAGCGATAGAAAGAGAAGCAGATGTTTCATTCAAATATCAATTCAACACTAAAGGAAAACTCTTCAAAGAATTGTTCTTAGAAGTAATGATTAAAAAATAATATCCCTTTGGTAAGCCTTGTGTATCGATATTAAAGTTAACGGCGTATTCTATTTTTTTTGAAAACACTATTTCCCCAAGTGTGTTTTTAAGTTCAATGTGAGTTAATAAATTGTTTTCGTTAAGCGTTTGAATTTTTATAATGTGTGTAGCGGGATTGGGGAAAATAGCGAAATCCGATGTGATAGCATTCTCGTTTATTCCAGTATTTAACACTGTTACTGAATTGACAACGGTATCTGAATGATTACAATTATTTGATATCAAAGAAATATCGTATAACCCTGGCGCAGAAAAAATGTGTGTTGGATTAGGAGTAATTGAAGTACTTCCATCGTTAAAGTCCCACAAGTAATCAGTTGCATTAATAGAATTGTTCTGAAATGTAACAGCATTAATTCCGCTGTTCACATAAGCGTAATCAGATTTGGGATCGTAAGCATCAATGTACCACAAATTCATAGCATCGAAAACCACAACTTTTGCAGCGTTTCGAATAGAAGCAGCTTTTGTTGAATCCAGCAGAGCAGAATATGAAATTGTTGTCGGATCTTTCCTAAAGATACTTGAATAAAACGAGCATGCTGCAGCATAAGAACCTGCCAGTGAAGGGTGACTTTCGTCGGTTTGATATAATTCAATTGTTGTATCGTTCTGACGGATATTATTCCAAACAGCTCCAACAGCGGAAACGGTTGCATTGTTATCAAAAGCCATTGTACGATAGCGCAGATTCAACAAGCTATCCATGCCTTCATAGGTACAAACGGGAGGCCAGGAAGAGCAATTGCTTGCATCGCCATTCTTTCTTCCCCAGGTCATGTAAAACATTGTTTCAGCGCAAGGATTGTAGAGATCAATCACACTATCCAATGCATGAGCAAAAGGATAAACAGAAATTTGCACCTGCCCAATTGGAAAGGACGGCAACTGACTTTGTTCCTGAAGAACAACGAAATCCCAACCACCCAAAGCGATTTTAGCAAGCGAGCCTGCATCATTAAAGTGATTTTGCAAAGTATAACCACCGGGAGTATAACTGTCGAAGATAACAGTATCACCATTCGATAAAGCAACATCAGCTACCAGTTGAGGTAAATCGTTTACGTAGGTATAACTATTCCCCAGAAATAAAACATGGTAAGTCACAGCTTTTGCATTTAAAAAAAGGCAAAACAGAGATAACGTTAAAATTGCCGACTTTAGAAATTTCATCAATGGGAGATTTTGTTGACTTGGTCAAATATAGAAAATTATCGATACAAATTTGTTGGACGGCAAACGAACTTCTAAAGAAGTAAGATGCTGAATTAAAAGCATTTCGGATTGCGGATTTCGGATTTCGGATTGGGCAGGGTGCTAAGAGGCGATTGCTTCCAATAAAGAAGACTGCTTAATCCAAAAGGAGGATTTCGGAATGCGGATTTCGGATTTCGGATTGGGCGGGTTACTAGGCGGCGATTGCTTACAATAAAGGACACCGCTCAATCCGAAATCCCGAATCCGAAATCCGCAATTCAATTACCGTGATGGGCAGAATGTTAAGCGGAATTAAGGAAGCAGTAAAAAG
>CAYHCU010000144.1:2956-5458 GCA_964355035.1 uncultured Flavobacteriales bacterium
ATTCAATTACCGTGATGGGCAGAATGTTAAGCGGAATTAAGGAAGCAGTAAAAAGGATTTCGGAATGCGGATTTCGGATTTCGGATTGGGCGGGGTGCTAAGAGGCGATTGCTTCCAATAAAGTGTGATGGGGAGAATGTTAAGCGGAATTAAGGAAGCATTAAAAATCATTTCGTATTCAAGCGTCATTCTGACCTGAATTGGGGAGCTGCTGAATTAAAAGCATTTCGGATTGCGGATTTCGGATTTCGGATTGGGCGGGGTACTAAGAGGCAACAGTTTATAATAAAGGTTACTGCTCAATCCGAAATTCGAAATCCGCAATTCAATTACTTCTAAAACTGAATCTCCCCCCGCTCTATCTGTTGAACAATGGTTTCTATGGTGCTGTCTTCACCATAAGGGTCGTATTTGTCTTTTAGATCGTGGCCGAAAACTTTGGCCAGGCCTTGGGCGAAAAAAGCATTGAAGGATCCTTTGAGTTCTTTTACTAATTCATACGAGCTATGTCCTGTCTCGCGATCGATGAGCTTGATAAATACATTGCCTTGATTGATGCTCAACTTTTTTATCTGTTCTTCAAAATCTTTCCGAACCTGCTCTTCGACGGACTTCCGATATTTTCGCTTTTCACGATCTGTTTTCATCTCTGCCATCTTCGAATTCATTTCGTTTAATTTGACAGCAGCTAACCGCGCATAGGGATAAACTTTAATGACATTAAAACGCAAACGATAATAGGCTTGAAGATTTTTCAGATAGTCCGGTCCAGCTGCTTCAATCTTCACCAAATTTAAATTGACTACAAAAATGGTGTCTTCCTTCTCAATAATATAGGGAAGCATTTTTCCCTTCAGCGTGTCTTGTGAAAATGAATTAAAGACAGCCAAAATAAACGGAAGTAAAATAAAAACGCGGGATATTTTTTTCATTTTTCGAACTATTCCAACAAGCATGCCTAATCGGCCTGACGAAGTCGGTTTTGTTTCCACAATGAAACTGAGGATGGATGTGAATTATTGTGCGATGCGCTTTTTCCGTTTTTTTGCATGGTTCTCACTGCCAATAAAGCGGCAATTTTCATTTCATCTTCCGTCGTCTTTTTCGTTGAACCTGGAATGAAATATTTTTTCACAAAATGAGTATCAAAATTTCCACTCACAAAAGCTTCGTGATTCATTACGAAATGGCAAAAGGATAAGGTTGTTGTCACTCCACTGATCTGATAGTCTTCGATGGCTCTGATCATCCTGTCAATGGCTTCTTTTCTGTCTTTTCCGTAGGTAATCAACTTGGCAATCATCGGATCGTAGTAGATAGGAATTTCCATTCCTTCTTCATAAGCATCATCACAGCGTACTCCAGGACCTTGGGGGATTTTATACGTCTGCAATGTACCAATGTCCGGTAAGAAATTATTTTCAGGATCTTCTGCATACACACGAATTTCCATAGCATGTCCCTGTATTATTAAATCTTCTTGTTTGAAAGAAAGTTTTTCACCCCGCGCAATTTTTATTTGCTCTTTCACCAGATCTAATCCGGTGATGTATTCTGTAACGGGATGCTCTACCTGCAATCGTGTATTCATTTCGAGAAAATAGAAATTCTTATTCTCATCCAATAAAAATTCTACTGTGCCTGCACCAACATAATTACACGCTTTGGCAACCTGAACTGCACATCGTCCCATTTCTTCACGTAACTTTTCTGTCAGTACAGACGAGGGTGCTTCTTCAATTACTTTCTGATGACGACGCTGAACACTACATTCTCTTTCGAAGAGATGAACAACATTTCCATGCTGATCTCCCAAAACCTGAATTTCTATATGACGTGGCGAGCTGACATAGCGTTCTATAAAAACCGCTCCATCACCAAAACTTGAGATGGCTTCACTCACGGCAAGTTTCATTTGCTCTTCAAACTCTTCTTTGCTGTTAACAATGCGCATTCCTTTTCCTCCGCCACCGGCAGATGCTTTGATCAGAATCGGAAAACCAATTTTCTCTGCAATCAGTTTTGCTTCATTTATATCTTCAATCGCTTTCGCTGTTCCCGGCACTAAAGGAATGTGATGCGACTCAGCAGTTGCTTTTGCTGCCAGCTTACTTCCCATCGTCCGCATTGAATCGCCTGTCGGGCCAATGAAAATTAATCCGGATGCAACTACAAGGTCTGCAAAGGTTCCATTCTCCGATAAAAATCCGTAGCCCGGATGAATGGCATCAGCACCTGTATCTTTCGCTGCTTTAATAATATTTTCCATCACCAAATAACTCTGTGATGATGGTGGTGGACCAATACAAACCGCTTCATCGGCATATCTTACATGTAAAGCATTTCTATCTGCTTCAGAAAAAACGGCAACGGTTTTTATTCCCATCTCCCGCGCTGAACGCATTACCCGAAGAGCGATTTCACCTCTGTTTGCGATTAGGATCTTTTTCATTTTTTTTGGTGAGTGGTAAGTGAATTTAATTTCGGATTTCGGATTTCGGA
>CAYHCU010000144.1:5558-7959 GCA_964355035.1 uncultured Flavobacteriales bacterium
AATCCGAATTCCGCAATCCGAAATTATTTCATCGCCTGATATCCAATCAACCGATAAACTAATTTAGCAAGCGTATATTCAGACAAAATACTTCCTTCCATTGGAGCGCATTCTAAGACATCAAAACCGATCACATCTTTCTCTGCGAAAACGCGACGGAGAAATTCCAGTGTCTCTGACCAGAAGAGTCCGTTGGGTTCGGCTGTACCGACAGCAGGCATGATCGAAGGATCAAAACCGTCTGCATCGATAGTCAGATAAACATGCTGTGGCAAACAAGCAATGGCTTTGTCCATCCATTTGCTGTCTTTGCGAATCTGATGCGCGTAAAATGTGTTGATGATTTCGGATGACTTAATCAGTTCAGACTCTTCTTTGCATTGCGCTCTGATGCCGACCTGAACCAATGGCACTTTCATATCGTGCACACGTTTCATGACAGATGCATGAGAGTAAATATTATCGTTGTAAGATTCACGCAAATCAGAATGAGCGTCTATTTGCAACACAGCCATCTCGGGATATTTTCTTTTGTGAGCGCGAACAAAACCATTGGTAACGGTATGCTCTGCTCCAAGTGAAACGACATATTTACCGGCCTCAATGTGTTTTGTTGTTTCTTCATCGATGAATGCCATAGCATCTTCGTCTACATTCAGAGCGAAGATCATTTCTTCCATCGTAGCGATACCGCCTTTGAGATAGGTTTCGCAGTCTAATTCTTCATCGTAAAATTCCACAAAATGAGAAGCGTTGACAATTGCAGCCGGACCTTTTGCAGAACCTTCGAGATACGAAGAAGTATATTCGTAGGGAACCTGTTGAATAATATATTTAGCATTCTCATAAGAGGCTAATGCCTCATCGGGAATTGCCAAAAAAGCCTTGTCGGCAGGTAATGATTTCATATTATTTTTTCAAAACGACATTCACAAGGTCTGCAGCTTCTTTTAATTGAATTGCAGAAAATACTTTAAGTCCGCTTTCGTCGATAATTTTTTTCGCTTCCACAGCATTGGTACCTTGAAGACGAACAATAATTGGAACAGGAATTTCGCCAATGTTTTTGTAAGCATCAACAATACCCTGAGCAACGCGATCACAACGAACAATACCACCGAAGATATTTACTAAAATAGCTTTTACATTTGAGTCTTTCAGAATAATTCGGAAAGCCTGCTCTACGCGGGCTGCATTTGCAGTACCACCAACGTCCAGGAAGTTTGCCGGTTCTCCACCTGCAATCTTGATGATATCCATTGTTGCCATTGCAAGTCCGGCGCCATTGACCATACAACCGACGTTACCATCGAGTTTTACATAGTTCAAATTATGCTCCCCTGCTTCTACTTCTGTTGCATCTTCTTCTGTAACATCTCGCATAGCTAAATAATCAGGGTGACGGAATAAGCCGTTCTCGTCGAAATTTACTTTTGCATCTACGGCAATGATCTTATCGTCGGAAGTTTTCAGAACAGGATTGATCTCAAACATAGAAGCATCAATAGAATCGTAAGCTTTATAAAGAGAAGCAATAAATTTTGTCATTTGTTTGAACGCTTCACCGCTCAATCCGAGGTTGAAAGCAATCTTACGTGTCTGAAATCCTTGTAAACCAACAGCAGGATCGATTTCTTCTTTGTGGATTAAATGCGGTGTATGAGCCGCAACTTCTTCTATGTCCATTCCACCTTCGGTAGAATACATGATGATGTTACGACCGGTCTGACGGTTCAAAAGTACGCTGACATAAAACTCTTTTGTTGGAGAAGCACCGGGATAATAAACATCCTGAGCCACTAAAACCTTACTCACTAATTTACCCTGAGGTCCGGTTTGAGGAGTCACGAGGTTCATTCCGATGATATTGGTAGCTCTTTCCTTCACTTCATCAAGGCTTTTCGCCAGTTTTACACCACCGCCTTTACCCCGACCGCCGGCATGGATCTGGGCTTTGATCACCCACCAGTTTGTACCGGTTAATTTGGTTAATTCTTTTGCAGCTTCGACTGCTTTTTCGGGTGTATCCGCAACGATACCTTCCTGAATGCCTACACCAAACGATTTAAGAATGGATTTTCCCTGATATTCGTGAATATTCATACGATTGAATTAGTTAGCAAGGCCAACATGGCTTTGAGGACGCAAAATTATAATTTTTAAGGGAATAAGACGGGAATTATGAAAAAAAATGTAATCATCTTGTTTGCTTTGGTTTGTGTTTTTATGTGAATATGAGTGCCATGAAAATATTTCCGGAACACTTTAATTTCCTGGAGAGAGAACGAAAACGCCCTTCCAAATTTGTAACTAAAGGAAGATTTGGATTGTTTTTGCTGTCGTTCCTAGAAACCGACGAGTTCTCCAATGAAAGCATATCTCCAAATTATTTTAAAAATAA
>CAYHCU010000145.1:0-7896 GCA_964355035.1 uncultured Flavobacteriales bacterium
AGAGGAAACCGTTTGATCGTTGATGAATACAATCAGTTGATCGGTACTGAAAATGTTTTTGCAATCGGAGATGTTGCTTCAATGCAATCCGCTCCACATCCTATGGTAGCACCTGTTGCTATTCAACAAGCAAAAAATCTTGCTAAGAATCTAAATCTGAAAAACAAAAGCGATTGGAAAATTTTTGTTTATTCTGATAAAGGCTCCATGGCTACAATCGGTAGAAGCAGGGCAGTAGCTGATGTAAAATTCCTTCACTTAAATGGATTCTTCGCATGGCTTGCATGGCTTTTCATTCATCTTATGTTACTGGTAGGTTTCAGAAATCGCGTAATCGTTTTGTTTAACTGGGTGTGGAATTATTTTTCGTATGATAGAGCAATACGCCTTATCATTCGACCTTATAAAAAGAATTAGGAGTTAATAATTAATAATGGGCAACAATAACTTAAATTGAATTTTGCTTGACTCTGAAGGTGCATTTTAAAATTTGCAGTGTTAGTGGTATCACAGGTTTTTTTCTTTCCTTCGCAGTTATGAAGCAATTGGGTTATTTATCGAAAAAAATTGATTTCAAACAGGCATTAAATTACTTGTTTTATATTTTCATTTTGCTTGCAATTGCAATCAGTTTGCAAAAACTTTTTCAAGGTCAACGAGATTTCTGGGGGCATACTCAATCTCATTATAACAATTATGTAATTTTCAAAACATCTTTCAAGCATCTTATTCAACAAGTCAATTTGTACGACCTTTACGAAAAGGAATACGGTGATTTTTACAAATACAGCCCGACATTTGCAGTTTTAATGGCGCCATTTTATTTTCTGCCGGATTGGGTTGGACTGATCATCTGGAACCTTCTCAATTGCCTTTTCCTTTTTTATGGTATACTCAAATTACCGAGTCTTACTGACAAAGTTAAAAGCTACATTCTTGCCTTTTCAATACTTGAATTGATTACCTCAATGCAAAACCAACAAAGCAATGCAATGATTGCCGGATTCTTACTACTTGCTTTTGTTTCTTTTGAAAAGAAAAAAATTCCACAAGCCGCATTTCTCATCATGCTTTGCTTGTTTATTAAACTCACCGGTGTACTTGCTTGTGTTCTCTTTTTGTTTTATCGTGACAAACCCAAATTTGTTTTATGGTCTTTCATCTGGTTTATTGTTCTGGCTGCATTGCCTTTGCTCTTTGTTGATCTGAATTATCTTATTTTGCAATATGAAAATTGGGGTAAACTTTTAGCAGAGGATCATATTCAATCTTACGGAATTTCTATATTTGGAATAATTCACAGCTGGTTTCATTCAGAGCCGTCAAAGGCAATTATTTTAACCGTTGGATTACTTTTATTTCTGCTTCCTTTGATCAGAACGGGTCGTTACAAGGAATTTGATTTTCGTCTTAAATATCTTTGCTCGCTTTTGATCTGGATCGTCATTTTCAATCACAAAGCGGAATCGTCTTCCTACATTGTTGCAATTGTCGGATGTGCAATCTGGTTTTTTATAAGCAATAAAAGTGTTTTGAATTTAATTCTGATAGTTCTTGCTTTAGTATTGATCTCGCTTTCTCCAACCGACCTTTTTCCAAAAACTATAAGGGAAAGTTTAATTGTACCTCTTGTTTTAAAATCTGTTCCTGCTCTTTTGATATGGATAAAGATAACCTTCGAGCTTTTGTCACCTGAAAACGTAACTTGTTTTCGGAAAAATTATCCTATTGAAGGGATGAATAAATGAAAATCTAAATGCTTATAAACATCCTACACCGATTTATTGCCTGCAACAAAGTCTATTCGGAGGAGGAAAATTATGAATTATGAATTATGAATTTATTTCACCCCCGCCCCATTCTCCATCCCTTTCACCGGCGCCACAAAAGCTAGTTCTCCTTTTGCATTCTCCGCCATCAAAATCATCCCTTGCGATTCAATGCCTTTAATTTTTCGCGGCTCCAGGTTTACGAGTATCGTTACTTGCTGACCAATGATGTCTTCCGCTTTGTAATGTTCTGCAATGCCGCTGACAACAGTGCGATGATCAATTCCTGTATCAATCGTTAGCTTCATCAACTTGTCGGTTTTAGGTACGCGCTCTGCAGTCAGAATTGTTCCGACACGAATATCCATTTTCGAAAAATCATCGAATGATGTAGATGGTTTTGCCGGAGTTGCAGCAGGAGCAACTTGATTTGCTTCTTTGCTCGCTTTTAATTTGTTGATCTGAAATTCTATTGCTTCGTCTTCGATTTTGTCGAACAATAATGAAACTTCTCCCAATTGATGTCCGGCACTGAAGAGTGTTTTACCATGAAAATCTTCCCACTTCGATGCTTTCAGATTTAACATTTTGAAAAGTTTGTCGGCTGAAAACGGTAAAAACGGTTGCATGCAATTCGCCAAGGCTCCGGAAATTTCAAGTGAAATCGCTAAGACGGTTTCAACTCGCTTTGGATTCGTTGCTTGTACTTTCCATGGCTCATTGTCTGCTAAATATTTGTTCCCTGTTCGAGCAATATTCATTAATTCAAAAAGTGCATCACGGAAATGATAGGCAAGTATGTTTTCTTTTATGCGAAGTGGAATGGCTTTAATTGCTTCTAAACAAATTTTATCTTCTGCATTCAACTCGTTTATCTCAGGAGTTTTTCCTTCGTAATATTTTTGAGTCAAAACCAATGTACGATTGATGAAATTACCTAAAATAGCTACCAGCTCATTGTTATTTCTTGCCTGAAAATCTTTCCATGTAAAATCGTTGTCTTTATTTTCCGGTGCTGTTGCACAAAGAGCATAACGCAAAACATCTTGTTTATTCGGAAACTCTTCGAGGTATTCATGTAGCCATACTGCCCAGTTTCTTGAAGTGGAAATTTTGTCTCCTTCTAAATTCAGGAATTCATTTGCCGGAACATTCTCCGGTAATATAAAATCACCATGCGCTTTTAACATTGCCGGAAAAATAATGCAATGAAAAACGATGTTGTCTTTTCCTATGAAGTGAAGCAATCGTGCATCTTTATTTTGCCAGTAGTTCTTCCACCCATCAGGATTTTTGCGCTCTTCAAAAAGTGCTTTTGTCGCTGAGATGTAACCAATAGGAGCATCAAACCAAACATATAACACCTTTCCTTTTGCGTCAGGCAATGGAACAGGAACTCCCCAATCAAGATCGCGCGTTACTGCACGTGGTTGTAAACCCTGATCGAGCCACGATTTGCATTGGCCAAATACATTGTGCTTCCAATCTCCTTCGTGCGACCGAATCCATTTGTCAAGCCACTCTTCCTGCATTTTGTCCAACGGTAAATACCAATGCTTCGTTTTTCTTTTTACCGGTGCTTTGCCGCTTAATTGAGAATGTGGATTGATAAGATCAGCAGGAGTTAAGCTCTTGCCGCATTTTTCACATTGATCTCCATACGCATTCGGATTGCTGCAATTCGGACACGTTCCTGTGATGTAACGGTCTGCTAAAAATAATTGAGCTTCTTCGTCGTAATATTGTTCGCTTTCTTCTTCTGTAAAAAGATGTTTATCATGCAGCACTTTGAAGAAATCAGACGCCGTTTCGTAATGAATCTTTTCTGATGTCCGGTGATAAATGTCAAACGAAATGCCAATGTCTGCAAAACTTTTTTTGATGATGGAATGATATTTATCTACCACCTGCTGAGGAGTAATCCCTTCTTTTCGCGCTCGTAAAGTAATAGGAACACCATGCTCGTCGGAACCGCAGATGTAAACCACATCTTCGTTCATCATTCTTAAAAAGCGCACGTAAATATCTGAAGGTAAATAAGCTCCTGCTAAATGGCCGATGTGCACTGGTCCATTTGCATAGGGTAAAGCTGCTGTAACAATTGTTGGTTTCATAGATGGGTTGGGATTGTTAAAAACCGATGTTGAATACTCCGCATAGATTAAACATGAATCCCCGAACTTTAAAGTAATTTCGCAGACAAAGATAGAAATATGATCCGACCTCCATACCTCAAAGCAGGAGATACTGTTGCAATTGTTTCAACTGCCCGAAAAGTATCGAAATTTGAAATTAAACCTACCATTGATCTTCTCAAAAGTTGGGGACTCGATGTTCAAACTGGCAAGAACCTTTTTAAAGAATGTAATCAGTTTTCCGGAACGGACGAGGACAGAGCCGGCGATTTACAACGTGCCATCAATAACAAAAATGTTCAGGCTGTGCTCTTTGCGAGAGGTGGTTACGGAACGGTCAGAATTGTTGATCAGATTGATTGGAAGAGATTTATCAAACAACCGAAATGGCTGATTGGTTATAGTGACATTACGGTTATTCATTCTCATGTCCATAAACACTGCCTCGTTCAAACATTGCACGCACCCATGTCGTTGAACCTTCCCAAACTGAACCCTCCTTGCTTGCAGGTTTTTAAAGAAACACTCTTTGGTAAAGCGTTACGCTATTCCTCTTCAAAACAATTGCCTCAATTGGAGAAACTAAATCGTAAGGGCAAAGCAAAAGGACAATTGGTCGGAGGAAATCTTTCAATCTTGAGCAATTTGTCCGGTACGCCTTCTGAAATTGATATGGCAGGCAAAATTCTTTTTCTGGAAGATCTTGATGAATATCTTTATCATATCGACAGAATGATGATGAATTTAAAACGCTGCGGGAAATTAAAAGATCTCGCCGGACTTATTGTCGGCGGCATGACAGAAATGAAAGACAATGAAATTCCTTTCGGTAAAACTGCGGAGGAAATTATTCATGATGCCATAAAGGAATTTGATTTTCCCGTGATCTATGGTTTTCCTGCCGGACATATTCCCAATAATTATCCACTTATAATGGGAAGTGAAGTGACATTGAATGTAAGTGATAAAATGGAATTGAGTTTTCACAATGGTTGATCCAAAAGAATTAGGAAAACTGGGGGAACAAATAGCGACAAATGACCTTTTAAAAAAGGGGTATAAAATCTTGTCCAGGAATTTTATTTATGACCATGCAGAAGTGGACATCATTTGTGAGTATGACGGTTTTATTGTTTTTGTGGAAGTAAAAACGCGCATCAGTCCATACCTCAGCGATGCTTCTCTGATGGTTCCCGTAAGCAAACAAAAACAAATTATCAAAGTAGCCGATTTTTATTTGAAAGAATTTTATCCCGATAGCGAAGCCCGTTTTGATATTATTGTCGTTGTCACCAATGCCGAGTACACCAACTTGGAACATATTGTGGATGCGTTTTATCCGATGGTATAAGTGAGTGGTAAGTGGTAAGTAGTAAGTAGTAAGTAGTAAATTGTAAGTAGTTAGGCGACAGTCTGCTTTCTACTCACTACTTACCACTCACTACTTACCTAAAAAAAACCTATCTTCGCGCTATGAAAAAATCAGGCAGGTCCTCATCAAGTAGGACAGGTTCTTCTTCGAAATCAGGCAAAAAAAGCTCTTTCTCTAAGGATAAAGGTGGAAAAAGAGGAGTAAAACGAGCATATAGTGTCTCGTCACGCGAAGAAAAACCGCGTTTTAGCAGTAGAGAAGATGCTCCATCGGAGCGTCGAAGTAGTCGGAGTGAAGACAATAGCGGTGAAAGACCGGAAAGAAAACCTTATGGAACCGGTGGCCGTTCATCGTCATCTTTTGGCGACAAACGAAATTCGAATGACGACAAACGAAAATCGTATGGCGAGTCAGCAACAAAACGTCCCTATATCAGAAAGGATGATGGAACTGATCGGAAATCATCGTCTTCGTTTGGCGATAGACGAAATTCGAATGACGATAGACGAACATCGAGTCGCGACGAAGCACCAAAACGCCCATACAATAGAGGAGAAGGAACAAGCGATCGTTCAAAAACATCAAGATCGTTTGATGAAAAGCCAAAACGTGCTTATACTAAGAGGGACGATTCGCGTCCACCGTTTGGCGACAGACGAAATTCGAATGACGACAGACGAACATCGAGTCGCGAAGAAGCACCAAAACGCCCATACAATAGAGGAGAAGGAACAAGCGATCGTTCAAAAACATCAAGATCGTTTGATGAAAAGCCAAAACGTGCTTATACTAAGAGGGACGATTCGCGTCCACCTTTTGGCGACAGACGAACATCGAGTCGCGAGGAAGCACCGAAACGCCCATACAACAGAGGAGAAGGAACAAGCGATCGTTCAAAAACATCAAGATCGTTTGATGAAAAACCAAAACGCGCTTATACTAAGAGGGACGACTCGCGTCCATCGAATGACGATAGACGAAAATCGAATGACGATGAAAGACCAAAACGTGCATACACTAAGCGCGACGATTCACGTCCGGCGTTTGACGACAAGCGAAGTACGAACAACGAACAACGAAATTCGAACAACGATACAGAACGCCGCACAACTTCGCGTGTAGGCGACAAACGTGTGCGTAAAGCGTTTGACGAAGAAACTCCAAAGCGTAATTACAATAGAGGAGAAGGAAGCGAAAATCGACGTACTTCATTTGGCAGAGATATATCACCCGATGCAGAAAAACCTGCACGCAAAGTATTCAACGACGATGCACCAAAAAGTGAATTCGATCGCAGTAAAAGAAGAAGTTCTTCCCCTTCATCTTTTGACAGAGGTGCCCGTCCGGCTGGGCGTGGTGACAAACCTGCGGGAAGAAGTTCATCAAGAGATAAAAATTCATTCGATAAAAAACCATCTTTCAGAAGTAAAAGTGATGATGGCGGTGAGTTCGCTCCGAAAAAATGGAATCGTAAAGAGTCTGCAGGGTTTTATGGTGAGAAGAAAAAATCTTCACCGGCAAGACCTAAAGCGGAGGATGATGATTCAACACGATTGAATAAATTTATTGCCAATGCCGGAATTTGTTCCCGTCGTGAAGCAGATGAAATGATTGAAGCCGGTGTGATTTCAGTGAATGGAAAAGTCATTACTGAAATGGGCTACAAAGTTCAACCTGATGATGAAGTAAAATACAATAACGAAACTCTTCGCGGAGAGAGATTGGTTTATATTCTTTTGAATAAGCCAAAAGATTTCATTACAACAACAGAAGATCCGGAAGATCGTAAAACAGTAATGGGATTGATTGCTAAAGCTTGTAAGGAAAGAGTTTATCCGGTAGGCCGTCTCGATAGAAATACAACAGGTGTTTTACTTTTCACAAACGATGGTGACCTGGCAAGGAAACTTACGCATCCGTCTTTCCAAATGGAAAAAGTGTATCAGGTAGAACTGGATCGCAATCTAAAAGTTGCCGATATGGAAACGATTGCTCAGGGAATAAAACTTGAGGACGGTGCCATCAAAGTTGATAATATTCTTTATGCCGGTTCAGGACTGGAAAAAAATGTAATTGGTGTTGAATTACATTCAGGAAAGAATCGCATCGTAAGAAGAATTTTCGAACATCTGGAATACGAAGTAAAAAAACTCGACCGTGTAATTTTTGCAGGCTTAACAAAAAAAGATTTGCCTCGTGGAAGATGGAGATTCTTAACCGACATGGAAATCGCAAGTTTGAAAATGATGACAAGCAAAACAAAGAAATAAATTTTTATTTCATGTAAATAATTGAAAGGCCCGGAGAGATTTTCTTACGGGTCTTTTTTTTGTCCCGCAGATTGCGCAGATTTTCGCAGATTGCGTGTTTTTTTTCTTTTAAAGAAAGAATTGACTGTACACTTATTCACACGCATCAAGCGGAAAAAGATGATTTTGCATTCACAGCAAATGCAGTATGCATCTTGTCGCCTTACGTTACACCTCCTCCCATCAACGCGACCACAGTGTCATCTCGTAGAGATCCCGTCGTTTTCTAAGTACGGCGGCTCACCATAACAAATTTCGATTCACTTTTAATAGGAGCAAACAAATCCTTGAACACTTTTGAAAAATAAATC
>CAYHCU010000146.1:0-7807 GCA_964355035.1 uncultured Flavobacteriales bacterium
CAGCTATATTTTTTCAGATGGTTTTTGGACTAATATATAATTCACTTTGGTATAAGTGTCCATTATCAATCACAAACTGTCAATTGTCTACTGTCAATTATCCACTATCAATTTTCTACTGTCAATTGTCCACTGTCAATTATCAACCACCACTTTCCCTGTCAATCTTTCTTTATCGGTAACAATCGAAATTAAATACACCCCCGAAGTATACCCACTCATCAACAAATCTTTTGTAAAATACCCGCCACGACTTTTGGATTCTTCAAAATAAATTATACGACCGGAAATATCCATAACCACTAATTTTACATGCGAACCTTTTAAACCATTGGCATTTACGAAAGCAGTTTGCCAGGAACTATGATAAAAAACACTAAGCTCTGCTGTTGGTTTATTTACTTGCACAACAGAAGTTACTGTATCGCATAAACTATTGGTGATTGGACCAAGAGCGTAATCGGGGTTGTTGGGTAGGCCGAGATAGGATCGCTTTCCACCCAAATAAAAAGAGTACGGCTGAAAGTCGCAGGCAAAACCTAAATTATTTGGCTGATTGATTACACTTAAATTCATATTCACAAAATTATACATGCTATCTGCATAAGGAAAAAAATTCTGGACACCATTGTAATAACCATTTGCAACGTAGATCTTATTATCTGGTCCCAATTTCAACAAACCAACTTCATAAACGGATGGTGGATAAGAATAAATATGGATAGTGTCTTTAGTCGTCCGAATATTAGGAGCGGAAAGATTATATTGAAACAGGTAACTTGTGTCAGGTGTATTTGTATTAGTAGTTATGTATAGTACTGAATCATTTGAAGAAATGGCACCTCCAGCTAAATACGGCGTTTCAAATTCGTTAGAAATTGAAACAGAATTACTAAAAACACCTGTGCACCGATCAAATTCTAAACACTCAATCAATCCAGCAAAATTAGTACAAATCATTTTCGTGCCACTTGAATTAAAAAACATTCGTTTTAAATAGCCATTGTTTATAGTTCCAACTTTATTTATAATTAAATTTGATATTCCTGATGGCGAAACCAAATATGAATAAATGGTATCATTAGGAGCTGAGTTCTTTCTGAAAAAAATCCACCAATCACGTCCATTGCCATGTTTGATCGTTGTTAGCTGATCATCGCACCTGAACGTCTGAAGTTGTATATTCTTTTGAACAACAGATCCAAGACCCCCATTCAAATTCATATCTACTATTGAGTAATATAATCCTGTGTCACTGCTAGTTGTTGCTCCAAATGAAAATAAATAATATTTATTGTCGTTGGCCGGATCTGGAACAATTGCTAATTCATAAAACCAACTTTGGCCAACAATCAAATCCCCATTTGGCATTTGTTGGTGATTTGCTGACCACACCACTGTTGCATTTCCAAGAACACCGGTTCTTGTATTAGCATAAAAAAGTAAGACTCCGGATGTATCTGCAATTGAACAACAACTTCCTCTTGAATGAACCGAAGAAACGATTGGTTGCGGATTCCCAATTTGGTTAAAGTCAATACCGGCACTGTCACCGAAGCACCAAATGTTACCCTGCTTTTGCGCAAAGGCAGACAGAGAGAAAAGAAGGAAATAAAGTGTTATTTTTTTCATGAAAGATGAAAGGCTGCCCATTGGGCAGCCTTTCAAAGGTAATTATTTTATTATGATCAATTTGTTTCTGTCAACAATTTTTCCATCAATACTGAAGCGATAATAATAAACTCCATTTTCATATAAGGCAGTATTTAAAATCAATTTCTTCGAATTAAGAGGGGCATCTGCAAAGGCAATTTTTTTATTTAACTGATCGTAAATTTCCAGTTGGCCTTTTTCTCCATCTTTGAGCAGGTATTGATACGTAACTTCATTACTACCGGGGTTCGGATACATTTTTCCTGTTCTAACAAACAGACTTGCCTGAGGGCTTCTCCTTCTCAGAGGTATTATTTGATCTTCGATATCGAGATGAAGGATGGCTCTTGCCCAATAAACCGCTTCTCCGCCGGAACTTGGGTATTGGTATGCAATATTCAGAAGAGCAATTGTTTGTAAGGAATCTGGAAGTGTATCATTCATTTCGCAATACAAATAAATTTCATTGACTATTTTCTTATTCTCTTCGATAACATTTTCATCAATGATGGTTAGATTTTTTAAATAGGCTTGCGCATAATCGTGATTCTTTACAAAATCTTTTACTTCATCAAATGCTCCGATGTTTCCGGTACGCAATGAATTGTACAATGCCTGAAATACCTGATCTTCCGGAAGTCCTCTGTAAAGCAACGACGGGTCTTCTTTTATTTTATCATAGAAGAATTCTTTGTTTTCGTATTTCATTTCATTTCCGAATTCATCATATTGTTTAAGGTCATAAGCAATGTCACCAAGGTCGTCTTCATAATTCGGGCTTACATGAACAATTGTAGGGTCAGGGCAAGAACCATGGGGAGTAAAATCATAATCGGCAATAAAGAAGGCTAAATGCGGATTCGGATTATAGTTGTTGTCAACAGAGGCGTCGTAATACCAGTCAATCGTTGGAGTTAAAATATTTTGTCCAAATACTCTCATCCAACTAGGGTCCACCTGGTTATTCCAGTAATTATCCCACGACTCGGTTGGCGTGCCTTGACTGGTCTGAGCGGAATTATCTAAAAACACACCATAATAATTATCAAGCATAACATTACAATGAAGCGAAGTCAATTCACAATTGTCATAAAACCTGATTCCTTGTCCCATTTTACGGAGGTTATTACCATAAACATAAGCGTTCTTGGATTTCTCAACTGAAAGACCTCTTAAAATTTCCGGCATCGTTGGATCCGGATCGATATAGCGGTAAATTTCATTCAATAATATATAGCTGTCGCTTGAGTTTTCCAAAGAAACCGCTTTGTGAAAACCGATGCTTGCAATTGTGGAGTTAGACGCATAAAAATAAATTTTATTTGCTTTTCCGATAATTGCTTTAGGAACATTTCTGCATAAAATTCCAATAGTAGGATTGAAGATGCGATTTAATTCTATTCTGAGATTAAGAGTGGTGCTTGTTGGATTTTCAATTCTGATTGCCGTATTTTTAACATTGCTAATCATCGTCTGGTAATTAAAATAATTGTTTTTAATTCCAATAGTACCTGAATTGTTATAACACCTAATTCCATCAGCAAATTGACTTATATTGTTATTGTTTATCTGCACAATTCCCACTTGAGATTCATCAACTCCAGTTAAATTGTTCGTCATTGTATTATTTTCAATCGTTATCCTTACAAGCTTTTCAGCATTGATAGCTGTTTTCCAATTTAAAATAATATTATTGTTAGGATTTGTAGCCAAACCGATATCAATATGCTGAGCAAAATTCCCATTATAATTATCTGTTGCCCGGATTGCGTAATTCAATTTTCCGGTATTAAATGGGTAATTCAGAAACTCAAATTTGTTATTAAAGACTTTTGCATTACTACTAATAATTCTCAATCCAATAACTGCATTCCGGATAATATTTTGGTCACTAAGGAGCAGCCCGTTTCCTATCAGAAGTTGCTCAACATTTTGAACTAAAATATGACTGCTGCTTAATCTTCCTATGTACGGGCTTTTAGTAATTTGACCATCTGTACAATCAAACGTTGATGACCTTATCCACGTTTGCGTTGGATCATAATTCCCCGTATTAAAATCTACACCAACCATGTTGTGATTTAAAGTTGAGTGATCCATTTGCAAGTTGCCTTGATTCATACCGATGGCTTCAATGCCATCTTCGATTATTGAATTTGAAACGATAACAATACCACCGTTGTTGATTATTCCTCCCCACATGTCGCCGCAGGCGTACAGATGAGAACCTGATACAGTTAATGTTATTCCAGTTGGAACTGTTATTGTCACATTGCTCAAAATAGCTAAGTTAGGACACGAAATAGTCATATTTCCCGTCAACAAAATTGAATTATTCAGATTATAATTTAATGGTCCGCTGATTGTGCCGGAAGTTTGAGTAGATGGAACATTGTTAGCATAAATTCCACAACACGCAGGATTTGTTCCAAGTGTCACATTTGTGTGGCTCGATGAACAACCATTAACATCACTGACATAAACATCGTAATTTCCCGCAGCTAATCCTGAAATGCTTTGAATTCCTGTTCCGGAGACAGTGAATGAATTTGCATGATATGTATAATTAGGAGTACCATTTTGTGCTTGATTAAAAACAATACTTCCATCACTTCCACCGATGCATGGATTTATCTGAGAATTTATTGTAAATGCTATTTGAGTAGGATTTAAAAGTGTAATTGTCTGAGCAAGACTCTGACATGTTGAGCCATTAATTCTGACTATTATCGAATAACTTGCGGCAGACAAATTTGGAATTGTAACATTCGTTCCTGAAAAAGACACCCATGTTGTTCCACCATTCCTTGAATATTGATAATTACCTGAAGTTGTTAACCCGATAACAATATTCCCATTTATTCCATTAAAACAAATGGGATTATTTCCGGTTAATGTAAATGATGGAATGGCCGTCACATTCAAAGTAATATTTGAAGTTGCTGTACAAGAATTAATATCTGTTCCTACAACTGTATAATTTGTTGTTATCGGAGGCGTAACATTAATAGAAGTGCCCGATACGTTTCCAGGATTCCAGACAAAAGAAATAGCACTTCCTGTAGACTGAAGAATTGCATTTGAGCCTTGACAAATCGGATTTGGAGTAGCTGTTGCCCCTATTGTAGGAAGACCAAATTCTGCTATCTGAACAACCAAAGTTGAACTGCAACCAACATTATCAGTAATAACTATTGGTAAATTCGGTGGAGTCTGGCTTGAAATTGAATAATGATTTTCTGAAGCAGTAACATAACTCCAAGGACTGCTCACCGAATAGCCGTGATTTGGATCTGTAGTTGTTCCGCCGAAGATTTTTATAACAGCACTGCCATTTGTAGATAAAGAACATGCCGGAGTTTCCGTCAACTTTTCAATACTTATCGGAGCTGGTTGGTCAACAAAGTAAGTAAATGTTGTCGGGCATGCACTTAAGCTGTTTATGGTACAGGTATATGAACCGGCAGAAATACCGGAAATATTTTGGGTAGTGAGTCCATTTCCCCATAAATAATTAGTTGGAATTGGAGTGATTGTTTGAACAATTGAACCGTTTGAACCTCCATTACATTGGACATTTGTGATTGAACTTGTAGAAGTATAAGTAACTCCTGAAGGGTCAAAAATTTCAACATCTTGATAATCGAAAGTACAAGTACCGGCCTGAATTATTTTAACACGGTAAGTTCCTGCAGGTAAATTGACAACAGAACTTGAAGTGTTGGTGTTGGTAACATTTGAAAGTGGGACAGCAATCCATTCAAAAGTATAAGGGCCGCCGGAAGCGAGTGAGAGGTTAATTGATCCATCTGTTTGTCCTATACAACTTGTTTGAGTTTTAGTAATAATTGTAGGAAAAGGCGGCAACGCTTGCGTTCCGATATTAAATGAAACATTATCATCACATAAGGTTCCGTTCCCAATAATAGTCGCTGTATAATGTCCCGGCGGAAGATTGATTGTTTGATCTGCTATTGGTACTCCATACCAAGCAATGTATTTAGTTATAACTCCATCAGAAACAATAGTTGGTTTGTAATTCAAACCCGTAACGTGAAGTAAAATACTACCAATTGATGTTGTGGAATTGCACGCAGCATCGGTCGCTGAAATTGTCGGAGAACCTGAAATAAAAGACCCGCCAGGAATAGAAATTGATGCTAATGCAGTACATTCATCAATATCGTTTGATATTTCAACAGAATAATTTCTTCTTTCTGAATTCGGAGAAATTAGAATGAGCTGAGTTGCTTCACCGGTATTCCACATATAATGAATTGTCCCAGGTGGATTTGCTGATGAAGAAAAATTGACCGCTTCTAATTCAAGATTACTCCCTGTACAATGAGCAGACACAAAGACAGACTGGTCAAATCCTGTGACAATAATATCATTGCTTTGGTAGAGGCAAGTAGACCCTGCCGTATTATATGCATGATATGATCCAGCCTGTGTTAGTTTAAAATATTGTTCTTCTGATTGATCTACTTTGACTCCATTTCTGTACCAATCAATATTTGTAGTTATTGAAGCTTTTAAAAGAATTTGACTATTGTCGCATATTGATATTGGCGTCGAAGGATAGTAACCAATAGGAGTGATTTTCAAGCTTGGACTCACTTCAATTGTTTCGGAATGCGAAACAACAAACGACGAATTGTCATATTTTAATTCCAACTTTAATTCGTATGGAGCATACGCTTGACTTAATGCATAACTTATGGATGAAAATATGTTAGTCTGATTTATCAACAGAGTAAAATCCGGTGTATAACCAGATCCTAAAGTAACTGCAGGATTTCCTTGTGAATCTTTGATTGTTAGTCGCCAAAAAACATTTTTTTCCCTTGGCCCAATATAATTAACTGATAAAGTTCCGGAAGTTCCACAAATAGGAGTGTTGGTATAAAATAAAGGTGGATTTTTAAAATTATTTAGCAAATATGAAGAGGTAAACCAATTGTAACCACCAGGCTCTAAAATATTTTCATCTATAGTAGGTTGTTTTTGTGCGGACCAAACACCATAATGAATTGCTTCTGCTTCAAAAATATTTCTTAAAATATCACCTGAAGTCTTTTGCATCCAGTCACCCAAAAAATTATCAGTAGCTCCAAGATTTTGACTTTCTGCGCTGAGAAGTGGCCTGATGATCGTACTAGGGCTGGTATTCATACTTCTAAATTTCCCTTCATAATTCGTCATAGTCGTGTTCGTAAAATTATCAGTGGAACGATAATATTCTTCCAAAAATATTTCATCAGCACGTTTTAGGAATGAACCTCGAAGAAAAATATCAGGTCTCTGATTTGAATTTGTACCGGTGACAACATAATTATGAATATCCCGGGTACCTGTTGGATTGTCAGCAGAGTAATATCGACAAGAATTTGGCAAAAGTGTTTGTATATAAGTAGTAGAATTATTTCCCATCGGTAGATTTTGAGTTCCACTTGCATCATTGTCAAAAGAAACATCAATAATAACATTGTCTGTTCCATTCCAATAAAATGGTGCAGTAAAATTAATTTCCTGAATTAACTGAGTCGGAGATGGAGTAAAATCAGCTTGAACAGATGAACTCAGCCAAGGCCCATTAAACCAACTTCCAATTGTACTATTTGTTGTAGTTACTGCGCGTACTAAATAATTCTTCATTAGGCCACCTGCTGTTTCCATGTTAAAAGCCATTGAATGAATATTACCTGGCGAGAGGCCTTTACTTAGCAGTTCACTTGCTAAATAAATATATTGCCTTCTGGCGCCTTCATCATTTTGATTAAATGGTTGCTCTATTGAATTCGCTGTAGTATTTTGTTCACCTATATAAGAATCGCAATACCCAGGACAGGATTCTGATGCTCCCGGACTTCCATCAGTAAACTCAACTATACAGTTTGGGCAAGTTAATTTACTAGTAGACAAAGCGAATTTCCCATAATAGACTGCAATTATAAGAGAAGGATCTGTCGTGTTTTTCACCTGGTTTAAATCATTCATTAGAACCTCATATTTATAGACTCTACCTTCATTTGTTGGCAAATCGTCTACCCAAAATTCATATTCAGATGCATATCCATCAAATTTTTGATTGCAATTTAACCCTCCCATTGTTGCCACTGTGATAGCAAATTTTGCGATCTCCGAAGGCACC
>CAYHCU010000147.1:0-7782 GCA_964355035.1 uncultured Flavobacteriales bacterium
GATTTAAAGATACAGGAGACAGGCCGCAAATTTATTTCACCTCTTTTTCAACCGCCGTCCTTAGAGAGCGACGAGTTCTCTTCGAGATGACACGTTTGTGTTTTTATAGGGAGGGTAGTGAGGGTGAGCCGACGAGATTCCTGCGGAATTACCACCCCAATCCGAATTCTGCATCCTTTTCTTACAAAACCCCCCTTTAACACTAAAACAATGATGATTGTCATAGGTCATGTATGATATCAACGGTAATTTTACCTGATATATCAAATTATGAAAATCAGAACGCTATTTCTTGTTGCAGGAATGATTGTGTTTTTCTCTGCTTGTAAAAAAGATGATGAGGCTTTGCCGACACCGGTACCGCCCAACAACTTAAATTTTTCACTGAGTTATGAAGTAGACGGACAAGCCGCAGTTGCCGACACGATACTTTACACAACCGACGCAGGTTATCCATACAGCGTTGTATCATTAAGATATTATTTGTCGGAAATAACTCTGATAAAATCAGATGGAACACCGGTTGCGATAAAAGCATATCATTATGCGAGTTTAACGGATGCTACGACAAAAACATTTTCCATTTCTGCGCCGCCACAGGGTTCTTATAAAGGCATCAGTTTTAATATTGGAATTGACTCAGCACACAATGTTGCAGATGGTTTGCCAATTAACAATGCAAACATCGACATGATTTGGCCGGAACCTATGGGTGGTGGTTATCACTTCATGAAATTCGAAGGGTATTATACTGATTCAACGGGAACTTATGGTTATGCAATGCATTTAGGTAACAATGCAAATATTGTTACAATTGCACTCGATACAAATTTTACAATAGGTACCGGTGATCTTTCAATGCCATTGATTATGAATCTGAATGAATGGTTCCGTAATCCTGCCATTTATGATTTTAATATCGATGGAAATTATTCAATGAGTAGTCCTGCAGCGATGGCAAAATTAACATCCAATGGACATGACGTATTTCAATTCTAAGCTATGAAAAAACTACTATATATATTGGTGTCAGTCTTGTTCTTCGGGACAGCATGTAAAAAAGACAAAGCAGAAGAGTTGGCTTACAAACCAACACCGCTTGCTATTCGTGTACCGGCACATTTTCCTACACCGGTAATTCCTGCATCAAATCCGACAACGGTTGAAGGAGTACTACTGGGAAGAAATTTATACTACGATCCGATTTTATCCAGCAACGGCCTTACATGTTCATCCTGTCATAATCCGGCGAAATCATTTTCATCTCCTGTCTTTATTAATTTAGCAGGTGATAGCACAAGTGTGCCGCCACATATAAATCTTGCTTGGAATCCGGAATATTTGTGGAATGGAGGCGAACCTGTTTTAGACCATTTGTGTTTGGCAGATTTTGGACCTGAGTTTTTTAATACAGATATGGATGTATTGGTACAACGATTAAAAAATCATTCAACATATCCGGGAATGTTCAATAAAGCCTTTGGTGTAAGTGATGTTTCGCAACTTAGTCACGCAGAACTTCAGCAAACAATTGTAAACGCAATTTGTCAGTTCATTCGGACAATGGTGTCATCTGATTCTAAATTTGATAAATACGTAGCAGTACCTAGTCAGTACACCTTCAACAGCTCTGAATTGAGTGGTTATGGAATTTTTATGACGGAGAGAGGCGATTGTTTTCATTGCCACGGCAATCCGTTATTTACATCCAACGATTTCAGAAACAACGGACTTGAATGTGATCCACAAGGGCATAACGTAGGCCGTTCAGCTGTTACAGGAAGAGCTACTGATCGTGGCAAATGGAGTGTGCCAACATTAAGAAACATCGAGCTTACAGCGCCATATATGCACGATGGACGTTTTCAAACATTGGAAGAAGTAATAGATTTTTATGATTCCGGAGTTTGCTGGACGTCACCGAATATTGATCCTATTATGACTAAGCCGGCGAAAGAATATGGCTTGCATTTATGGCCATGGGAAAAAACAGATCTAATCAACTTTTTGAAAACTCTTACAGATACAACATTCATTAATAATCCGGATTATAAGAGGCCGTAGCATTAGTAATCGGAATGCAAGTCAAAAGCGAGGCGTGTATGGAATTAGAATTCTGTACACGCTTTTTTCTTTGTATTTGCTTGAAAAACAGTGATTGCATATAAACGGATCACTAAAAAGTACAAGCCGAACTTGGAATAGGACGGTTCGCAGCCAAACTCATGACCATAGTCATAAAATTATTCATCCAGAAAGTCGATCTTTATATAAATAAATTGGGACGAATATTATAATGGAAAATCAGAGAACACATACTTTTCACATACCCGTCATGGGGCTTGCATATACGGTAGACACACCGGTAAAGCTTGCACATTTTGGCATTTCATCCGTGGTTTCTATTATTGAGGATCATCTTGTTGAACAAATGCGTCAAATTTATTGCCGTATCGAAGGAGAAGTGGATACACCGATTCCGCCGACAGCGGAGGATTCGCGTGCAAAACGAATTACCGCTTATCTTAATCTGGTAAACAAAATTGTGAACCGGAACACAGAAAGGTTACGAAACGAATCTTTTACACCGGGAAATGACATTATAAAATATTTCGAAATGCTTCCGTTAGATTCTCCCATAAAAGCATTGTACAATGAAATGAATAGTGCAGAAGGAAATGCAAAACAAGAGTTACAAAATAAATTAAGAGAGAAAATTACAGCCGGTTCTATTGATGTAAATATCATGACAAAGCTGGACAGGACAAACTTTACAGAAGACGGGGAAGCTTTACCCGTTGAATACTGCGATGCCATGGCAGCCTTGAGAGGTTATGCTAACAGTGATCTTGCTTCGTCGATAGTATTTTCGGCGGGATTGAATCCACGCTTATATAGCTACTGTGAAGCATTTGAAGATTTTTTGCCGAATGAAAATGAGTACCTGAAGAAGAAAATTATTCTGAAAGTAAGTGATTACCGTTCAGCATTAATACAAGGAAAATTTCTTGCAAAAAAAGGTTTATGGATTTCCGAGTTTAGAATAGAGTCTGGTTTGAATTGCGGAGGTCATGCTTTTGCTACCGATGGTTTATTGTTGGGTCCAATTCTAGAAGAATTTAAGTTAAAAAGGAAAGAACTTTTTGATGAATTATTTTCCATTTGCAATGCTGCTCTTTTGTCAAAAGGGAAAAAGACATTTTCACAAAATCCGGAATCGAGGATTACTGTTCAAGGTGGAATGGGCACATCTCAAGAAGACAAGTTTTTGCGGGAGTATTATTTATTAGACGGAACAGGTTGGGGTAGTCCATTTTTACTAGTTCCTGAAGCTACCAATGTAGACGATGATACATTGCAGCAATTAGCAACGGCTCGAAGAGAGGATTATTTTTTAAGCAACGCTTCACCACTTGGAATTCCATTTAATAATTTCAGGAAGAGCAGCTCTGAAGACCAAAGGATAAAACGAATAATAAAGGGTAGACCAGGAAGTCCTTGCTATAAGAAATTTCTTGCTATCGATACAGAGTTTACGGAACAACCTATTTGTACTGCATCAAGACAATATCAGGATTTAAAAATTAAACAAATTTTAAGCAGGCCAAATTCCGGCACTTCAGGTGAAGCGGAAATACAGAAACTAATGGAGAGGGATTGTCTTTGTGAAGGATTAGGAGCTCCGGCGTTTTTAAAACACAATATGATACCGCCGCATCATTTAGAGGCTGTAGCAATTTGCCCGGGACCGAATCTTGCTTTTTTCTCAGGAGTGTTTTCACTTGAAGAAATGGTAGGTCATATTTATGGAAGAAAGAATCTTCTCAATACAACTTCACGTCCTCATGTGTTTATTAACGAATTACATTTGTATGTTGATTATCTGAAAAAAGAAATTGAGAAAAATTTGAATGAGTGGACAGTTCGTCAGGAAAAACAGTATAAAACATTTAAAGAAAATCTGTTTAAGGGAATTGAATACTACAAATCATTACTTCCAAATATGAAATTGGAAACCGCCCATTTTTTGGAGAAAATGAAAAAAGAGTTAGCGGAGGCTGAACTTGCTATTCACAACATTGGTTTTCCGGAATTGGTGTAGGATATTTTTGCTATTCAATTTTGGAATTCAATGAGATCGCTTGCGAACGATTAGTTAATTTCTGCGTCATTTGTGTGGCATTTTTTAACCATTGCTTGAAGGCAACGGCAATAAAAACAACGTTTCACTATAGAAAAGGATTTCAATTTCCCCCGTAGGCCGTCCTACGTGGAGACTTACACGTTTCTTTGCAGGATGAATACATTTTGCTAAAGTTGACAGCCAACTTCTGAAAGAATCTTGTAGGTTTTTATCCCTCTCTCCTCCCTAATAATTAACATGATTGTCATTCTGGAAGAACCTTGTAGGTTTCTAAGTACGACAGCTAACGGAACCCAATTATTTATTTTTCTATTTTTACCCATACAAAAAGTAAAGAAGTCAGGCTTCGACGGTATTGCAGCCATTTAGTTTCAATTGCAAATTAGCTACTATATTTCTGAAAAAAGCAAGGTGATGAAAAAACAAAAACCATTAGTCGATAAGAAGTTTATCATGCAGAGAATGTCCGGAAAAGGCGGTTGGTCGTATGTAGAGATAAAGGAAGTGTCTCCTGATCACAAAGCGCATTTCGGTATGGTGAGAGTAAAGGGAAGCGTCGATACATTCGAGATGAAGCAATATAATTTAATGCCAATGGGAAATGGGAATTTGTTTATGCCCATTCGTGCTGAAATCAGGAAGAAAATAAAAAAAGAAGCGGGCGATATTGTTCATGTAATATTGTATTTAGATGCAAGTCCTGTAGTTTTTCCTGAGGAGTTGTTGGATTGTCTGAATGAATTTCCTGCGGCTCTTGAGTTCTTTGAAAAGTTAACTCAAAGCGAGAAAAAGCACTATCTGACATGGGTGTATTCAGCTAAAGAGGAAGCCACAAAAGCTAACCGAATTGTGAAGATGATAGACAAACTTTTATTGAAGAAGAAGATGTTTGATTCATGATAAAAATTATTTTTCCCCTACTAACATAGGGTTGTCGCTTTGTTTGATTTACTTTGCAAAATAAAACACACAGCTATGATCACATTTATTGAATCATTCAAAAAAGAATTAGAAATGGAGGTAGTAGGAACGCGAAAAATGCTTGCATTGGTTCCGGCTGATAAACTTGGGTGGCGACCACATCCACGCAGTATGAAAATGCAGGATTTGGCAACACATATTGCCGACTTGCCAACATGGATTTCGTTAGGATTAACGACCAATGAATTGGATTTCGCGACAACGCCGTATAAGCCGGCAGATTGTACAACAGGAGCAGAGCTGGTTGCTTATTTCGATAAAAATGTAAAAGCAGCAAATGCTGATTTGGACAAAGCGAAAGAAAGTGTACTTGAGGAAACCTGGACAATGCGAAGTGGCGATCAGATTTATGCAAAGCTCACAAAATTGGAGACCGTTCGTCATGCTTTTAACCAACTTGTACATCACCGCGCTCAACTAGGGGTTTATTTGCGATTGTTGGATATTCCAATTCCGGGAGTTTATGGACCAAGTGCAGATGACCAGAAAATGATGTGACTTTTGTTAGGTTTTCCGAATAGAATTCTTTCAAAAACAGCTATATAAATTTGATGGAAAAATTAGCGCTTATGATTGCAATCATAAACCAATAGTTTGATGAGTTTTACTTTTATCAAAATATTTATAATCGCAAATCACTATGCAAAAATTCACAAAATTTATTTTAGGAGCAGGTCTTATACTTGCTTCTGTTTCTTGTAGCAATTCGAATCAAGAGAATTCGGAAGCTACTACAACAACAACAGAAGCTACTCAGGGTGGAACAGGACAATCAGGAGTTCAGGATGATGTTTCTGCAAAAAATGTTGTTCAGGTTGCTGTTGGAAGTCCGGATCATACAACACTTGTAGCCGCAGTTAAAGCTGCAGAGTTAGTTGATGTACTTAGTAATGCAGGACCATTTACGGTTTTCGCACCGGTGAATGCAGCATTTGATAAACTTCCTGCAGGAACAGTGGAAGGTCTATTAAAACCGGAAGCAAAAGAAGCGCTTCAGAATATATTACAATATCATGTTTCTGTAGGAGTGTATACAGTTGATGCTCTTACTGATGGACAGGTTCTAGGTCAAGTAAATGGCGACAACATTACAATTTCGAAGAAAGACGGCAAGGTAATGATCAATGGTACAGCAACAATAGTAGGATCTGTTCAGGCAACGAATGGTATAATTCATGTAATTGACGGCGTACTTTTGCCACCAAAATAATTTGTTTATTTAAGAGTGACTTCTTTGGAGTTGAACTCTACTCTAATCGAAGAAGTAATCTAAAGTGTAATTCAGAATGTAAAGCATTAAATTGTTTTCATTTTGGATTACACTTTTTTTTTACCGTTGCCTGAAGGCAACGGCAATAAAGGCAACGGCAATAAAAGCAACGGCAATAAAAGCATGCAGGAAAACTTTATGGCTTCACCGAAAGTTTAATTTGCATAACAGTAGCAATACTTAATGCTCTTTGTTTGGCGCGTTCTGCGTTTTCCCCTTCAAAAAGTTCATCGATAGTTTCATTGAATAATTTTGTCCATTGATTAAAATGCGCAGTAGAGAGCGGGAACATTCTATGCAAATGCGCATGGATGTTCATAGGGTCACCATTATATGTACCTGAATAGAAGATTACATTCTCCCAGAAACCATACATGATTGGTAGATGTTTTTCCCAATTCACTTTGATGACATCAGTAAAAATATACCCAATAGTTTCATCCTTCAAAACCTTGTCGTAAAACGATTTTACGACTGTTTCAATATCTGCTCTCCCTTGAATATCTTTTTTCATGACGATGAATGTTTAGTTATAAATCTTTTGTTTCAAACTTTTTTGTTGAAATAAATAATGGTATAGCGATCCACAGTATTAATGTGAATACAGAAACAATAAAGCCCAGAGTTGTTCCATAGAAGTTTTTAAATACAGCCCCCGTATAACCCATTAAGGCCGAAACATCTAATCGTAGTAAGATAGTGATGCGACTTAAATCTATGGGGTTAAAGGCGCTGATTACCATCATTAATTTTTCGAGCGGATAGTCTGAAAATTGGAACAACAGAAACAAAATGAGACTATCGAAGATCAAAGCAAAGTATAGCCACAATAATATAGCTTTGCCAATGCCTTTAGCTTTGTCGCGTGTTGAAACGGTAGCAAGAAGAGCGATAGCAACAAAAATTACAGAAAGCAAACTGCCGGTAAGGGTTAAAATCAGACCGGTTATTGTAGGTTCGTAAATAAGAATTGGAATACCGCAGCCAATAAGAAACGCCAAAGCAAGTGAAACAGATAGGCCGCTAAATAAACTTAACCAAATATATTTTCTCTTTAAAGGTTGGCAAATCAGCAGTTCAATAAATTCAGCACAATTATAGATATATATTGTGGAGAAGATAATTGAGATCAATGGAACAATAAAAAGAATAATATTGAGCAGACTAAGCAAACCTTTTGCTGTATTATCCTCGAAGCTAAAAACCGTGAATGATACAAGGAATAAGAATAGTGTATAGAAGATAACTATTTTATTTCTGAGAATGTCAATCACCGTATATTTGAAAACTTTATTCATTCTTGAGTTTTAAGTATTAGTGTTGAAATCGCTTTCGATAATTTATCATGACCACTTTCCGCTTTTAATTCAGTCATGTTTTTATGCAA
>CAYHCU010000148.1:0-7746 GCA_964355035.1 uncultured Flavobacteriales bacterium
TTTCGGATTCGGGATTTCGGATTGAGCAGTCACCTTTATTGGAAGCAATCGCCTCTTAGTAACCCGCCCAATCCGAAATCCGAAATTCGAAATCTGAAATCCGAAATCTTTTCAATTCCCACCACCTTTTACTTCTCACCTATCACCAACCTTATCTTACTTGCCTCCCCTTCCATCTATAACCGGCAAAAGGCACCGTTATCCCAATCAGCGTAATATACAACCAATAGACAGGTTGCATAAGAATGATTGAGACCGGATTAATTTTTTGTGCTAAATCATGGCTTACTTTTTTCAGAAATAATAATTCTACAGTTATTTTGATCAAAGTTGATGCAAAAAATACAACTGCATTTTCCGGGAAAAACCAAACTGTAACGAAAGACAAAAGCAAAGCGGCGTGAACAAACCATGCAATAATAGCTATGAAAACTGTAAAAAATGAAAGTGTAAATGGAATTTTTGTTGCCCACCGTCGACGTTGTTGCCAAAAATCCGATAACCTTGAATGTGCATTACTAACTACCAAAGCATTTTTATCTTTTATGAAAGCTAATTGCTTTGGATCTTCAGAATATATTTTACGCATCAATTGTGTATCGTCACCGGAAGCAAAGTCGGAACCTTGATACCCGCATACTGCATTATAAACACTTCTTCTATAGCAGAGGTTGGCACCATTACACATCATTGCACGCTGATTTGCTATGGAAGCTCCTGCAATTCCTGTTAAACCAATCATTTCCATCTTTTGAAGCAAAGCAAACAAACCTTTGCCTCCGCTTAAAACCACCGGACCTGCTACAAAAGAAATTTCGCCTCCGGAAAAGGGTTCTATCATGGTTTTAATCCAACTTTCTCCGACAATACAATCTGCATCGGTTGTAAGAATGATTTCCGCTTCCGAACAACTTATTGCCTGAGCTAATGCCGATTTTTTTCCATGGCCTTCGGATTTCAATAACACACTTTTAAATGTCGGATGATTTGCTAAAAATCCTTTTACCAAATCAAAAGTATGGTCATCAGAATGATCATCGATCAACACAACTTTGTAATTATTCTTGCTGTAATTTTGGTTTGCCAATGCTTCCAAGAGTGTTTCAATTGTCTGTTCTTCATTTCGAAAAGCGATAATTACATCAACCGTTATAAAAGCAGAATTTAATTTTTTTATTGTTTTAAGTATCCCTTTCCATCCTCTGTTACACCAGAGAATAAATCCGGAATAAACCACACACAAAGCCAATGTTAGAAAGGCAAGAATCATTCGTCTTTGTTTTTTTCAAGTCTAAAGTTCAGCATAAAAATCGCTCCTGCAAAAGCGGGGATGGCTAAATTAATTATCCACAATGAAAAAACGGCATTTAGTATTGGTAAAATATCTATTGTAATCTTTGAGAAAAAATAAGTTGCTGCTGCTCCTCTGATGCCAAGCTCTACCAACGTATAACTTGGAATGATGGTAATGACTAAATATGTCATTGCAATCATTATCATTGAAGGAAAAAATGCACTGTCGCCGCCATACATTTTTATTAATAGATAAAACTGAACTACGAAGATAGCATATCTTAACAAAGCCAGAGAAAAAACATGAAGCAACTCGCTCGTCTTGTATTCGGTCAACACGTGAAACATCGATTGCCATTTCGAAGAGAACTTCAATCGCTTCAAAATATTTCCCAAAAACCGGATATTGAAAAATGCAAGCAAAGCAATTGAAGAAACGATGCCCAATGTAAGGCATATTCCAAGGCTGATAAAAAAAGGAAGTTCGCCATAGAAAGTAAAATAATAAACAGAAGCGATTGCGCCAATTAGCATTGTAGCTAAAAGCTGACTTGTGTTTTCAATTACAGTGACGAGTGTTGCCTGAATTTTATTTGCTTTCGCAAGGTGAAAAACCCGACCTGCATATTCACCGATTCTATTCGGAGTAAAAATACTTATCGTCAGACCGGAACAAACCGCTTCGAATGAACGAAACAGCGAAATACTTTCGAGACGGTTAATCATCAGCTTCCATTTCCAGGCTTCCGTGAGCCAATTAAAAACCATGAGGACAAAAACTGTTAACAGAAAAAACAATGTCTCTGTTTTATTGAATGCTTCTTTTAGCTGCAATAAATAACCTTCTGCTTCATTTTGTTTGGTGATTTTTCTGTAAACAAACCAAAACGCAAGTATTGCAAGGAGTAATTTGAAGGCACGCCAACCATAAATGGAAATATTTGACTTTCTTTGTTCCATATTAGAATTCAACAAGTATAAGGAAAGTATTTGTTGAGAAAATGCCTGAAAAAACTATTCATCCACATTTCAATTGTCAAAGCCGGAAAAAATTATTTTAGGGATTGACCCGGGTACAAATATCATGGGTTATGGAATCATTAGCATAACAGGGTCCCAGTTAAAACTGATTTCGTTAGGAATTATTTCGCTTGAAAAAATGGATGATCACTTTTTGAAATTGAAAAGCATTTTTGAAAAGACATTGGATTTAATCGATGGTTATCACCCTGATGAACTGGCCATTGAAGCCCCATTTTTCGGAAAGAATGTCCAGTCCATGTTAAAACTGGGAAGGGCTCAAGGAGTAGCAATGGCTGCCGGGCTTTATCGGGGAATACCCATTTTTGAATATTCACCCAAGAAAATCAAACAAAGCATCACAGGAAACGGCAATGCCTCCAAGGAGCAGGTTGCAGCGATGTTACAGACACTTTTAGGCTACGAAGAGACTTCGAAATACCTTGATGCCACCGACGGACTTGCCGCTGCCGTATGCCACCATTTTCAGGGAAATACAGGGAAACTTTCAGGGGCAAAAAAAGGAAGTAGCTGGAAGGCTTTTGTTTCTGCGAATCCGGATCGTGTAGGTTGAATTTCGGAATGCGGATTGCGGAATGCGGATTGCGGAATGCGGATTGCGGATTTCGGATTTCGGATTTCGGATTGGGCGGGGTACTAAAAGGAAATTGTTTCCAATAAAGCCATCCGCCCAATCCGAAATCCGAAATCCCTACAAGCAGCTTCTAATTTGACCCGCCACCGCTTCCATTTCCGCGCTCGAAAAAGTTAGCTTAGGACTGGCAAAGTTCATATCACTCACTCTGTTCACAGGAATAAGATGAATGTGAGCATGCGCCACTTCCAGGCCAATAACTGCCACACCTACTCTTTTGCAGGGAACAGCTTTGCCGATGGCTTTGGCAACATGTTGAGCAAATGTCCAAAGTCCCTGATGTTGCTCTGATGGAATATCAAAAATATAGTCCGTTTCTTTTTTAGGAATAACAAGCGTATGACCTTTAGCCAATGGACTTACATCTAAAAAGGCAAGATAATTTTCATCCTCTGCAATTTTGTAGCAGGGAATTTCACCGTTAACTATTTTAGTGAAGATAGACGCCATAACAAGTTATTTAGAATGTAAACTGAAAAGGAATTCCCTGTATTTCGATCTTGGTTGATGGCTTAAACTATTCAAGTTTATGCTCTGGAAATATCGATGATCTCGAATTGCAATTTTCCGGAAGGCACTTCGATTTCCGCAAGGTCGCCGACTTTTTTTCCTAACAATCCTTTTCCTATTGGAGAAGAAACTGAAATTTTACCAAGCTTAAGATCTGCCTCATTTTCCGCTACAAGCAGATACGTCATTTCAGAATTATTCGCTTTGTTACGAATTTTTACTTTTGACAAGACTAAAGCGCGCGAGCCATCTACTTTACTTTCGTCAAGAATACGCGCATTTGAAACTACTGTTTCTAACTTGCTTATTCTTAATTCGAGTAAACCCTGAGCATCTTTTGCAGCATCATATTCAGCATTTTCAGACAGATCGCCTTTATCACGAGCTTCTGCAATTTGTTGAGAAATTTTCGGACGTTCAACTTTCTTAAGCTGATTTAGTTCTTCGTGTAATTTCTTTAGTCCTTCTGCTGTGAAATATTGTAATGACATGCTGACGTAATTTAATATTCTTTACTGTATTTAAATTAAAAAAATCAAGACTCCGATTCCGGAGTCTTGATTGATCTTACAAATATATAAAAATTTCTTTTTACAATACGAAGCGGATTCCAAAGCTATGGATACCGTCCCATGGCTGAGTAGCGCGGTATGAGTAGTCAATACCGAATTTTTTGCCTCCTGAACCTAAAGGCAAGTCAACTGTCATTCCTGCCGATGGACCAGAATAAACTGTTGAACGCAAAGCATCATCAAACAAATCAGCTTCATAAGTGAACCCTCCGCGAAGCATAAACATCTTTTTGAATGAATACTGAAGTCCGCCAGTGAACTGATCGTTCGTAAATGAATTAGAGGTAAAATTACCTGCTAATGTTAAATCATGGTCTTTGGCTAAATTGAAATCATAAGCCGCACCGATATTTATTAGCGATGGAATTTCAAATCCTTCCGCGCGATGTTCTACAGTTAATTGATATATGTTGCTTGTGTTAGGTGCATTTACACGTGTAGACAAACCGTCTCCGGCATATTTTAAGGGAGTACCCACATTACGCAAAGCAATTCCAAAACGAACATTATTCCGATCTTCGTTATTGCCTGTTACATATTGGATTCCTGCATCAATAGCAATTCCACCGGCACTTACGTTTGAAATGCTTTCCTGAATAATTCGCAGTGTTAATCCACCGTAAATTGAATTCGAAAATGTTTTCGCATAAGAAATTCCCAAGTTGATGTATTGCGGAGAATAGGTTCCTAATGACGGTTCAGGCTGGTCAACAGTGGTGATATTTACTTCACCAAAAGACATTGACATGATGCTTAAACCTAACACTCCGCTCTCACCCATTTTCTGAGTGATACCAAAAGCATTAAGCGTAATTCCAGAACCTTGTAAATAGCTCGAGTGACTAAACAGTACTTCCGTTTTTTTAGTGAAAGCTGTACCGGCTACATTGAGGAACTGCGCTTCTAGTCCTTGAACCGCACCGCTATTGGCACCACCCCAACCCGAGGAACGCGCCCACGGATTGATCAATAATTCTGTCGCTCCTGCTTGACCCGCACGATCAGGATTTCCGGCTTTTACAATTCCGGTCGGAAGTGCAAGTACAGCAAGTGCGAAGCTGATCAATTTAATTTTATAAACAGATTTCATATGACTGGTTTTTCTGTGGCTTTGTTAGGTAATAATTAGAATGTATCAAGATCTAGTGGACGAATTACACCGAACCATTTTATTGTTCGTTCACCGATTCCTTCTGCTGCAATATGAATAATATACATACCGCTGGAAATTGGAACTCCTTTTGAGTTCTTCAGATCCCAATCAAATGCTGCATCCAGATTCACTTCAGGAAAAGCTGCGCCTCCGCTGTTGTTTTGTCCAACGTTACGATTGAATTTACGAACCAATGATCCACTTGGTGTATAGATTGAAACTACACAATTGGAAGGAAGGTTTACAATCTTCACTCGGTTATCCAGCTGGTTAATTTCGTAAGATGAATAAGCGTAATACGGATTTGGAACAACGTTGATTAACTCAAGTCCATTCTTTGCTACTTCTGTTTGATGCACCTGAGGCGTCAAACCGGAAGTGTTGAACTTATAATATGGGAAGTTATTATTGGTTGAACTACTCAAACCTGAATCGTACTGACGATAAGGTTTTGCAACTCGTAAACGAAGTTTCACTTCATTATCTAATAAAGTCTGTCCAGGTGAAACTAAAGGAGCTCCAACCCACATACAATCTTTCCAGATTTTCTTCACCATTTTCTTGTTGGCCGTATTAATGGTACTTATAGGCCATAGGTTACCATAAATGTGTTGGCAGCCATCAAAAGCAGGTCCCCAATAAGAAGTATCAGTTGGATAAATGATTGACCCCGGAGCAAGAATGTTAGTTGAAGGAAGTGTATCCGCTTGACTTGATTTGTTACCAAATACATAAATGTAATGTTTTCCACCTGCAACAAGTGTAAATACTCCATTATTATCAAACGAACCAAGATTTGAAGTTGGATTCCATTTCATATCTGCTCCGTTTTCTGATGGATAGCGACTATCTTCACCGAAAGCAATATTCAAACGTTCTCCGGTTTCTAGATCTACGGCATATCCAGGAAAATAACTGAAACCGTAATCGCTTGTTGTAGTACTGTCTCCATTAACATCTAACGATTTGTGTTTACGAATTAAACCATGAACTTGATGACCTTCTGTGTTTGCAGAATTTGTACCCATTTCAAATACAACACAACGACTCCATTTAGATTTATCAGGGGTGATTACAACGTCAACACTTGATAAAAATCTAAGATCATCATAAAGTGGAGCTGAAGGAGTTCCCCATATTCCTGCAGAAGGAGCCGGAGAAACGCGATCGGTTGCTGTTTTTGAATTTGTTAAACGGAATGGCGCCCATGAGCTTCCTAATGATTTTGAATAATTTTCATTTGGATCTAAATTTAGATAATCAGGATCTACATCCTTTCCTGACATAATCCAATTCAATGGCTCGAATGAGTTAAGATCTTGCATTCCACTTAACCATCGATTGTTAGGATTTGAATATACGCGAGTAGCTTCAATATAACCATTTCCATCTGAAACTACCTCTCCTGTATTTTTCACTTGATTCATACTAATTGAAAATCCGTATTTCGGAAATAATTGATCGTATGGAAACTCAAGTGATTTCAAAGAAGCGATTTGCTCTCCGGTTGCAACATTTTCCAAAATCCATCTTGCACTTGCCGTAATTGAAGTACCAACTAAACTAAAAGCTGATGATGCTCTAATCGAATCGGAAATTGTTATATCATAAGGACCTGTTCCGCTGATCGACACAATTTGTGTGTTCTGTGGAAAACTATCACTACTTGCATTTAAAAACAAACCCGGTTTAAGTAAATCTGCATTGGGAACATTTGTTATTACAAACGAGCTTCCCGTTAGATCACCAACAAAAACCTTGTTCGTAATTGTATCATTTAACCACAATTTAAAATCGCCACCATTAATAGCAAACGGATCGTAAACACGAATGTCTACCGGACCATGACTACCAACGTATGTCGGTGTTTGAATTCTATTTAAAGATTGATTAAAAAAGATATCGTTGATTTGACTTTGTTTGATATCAAGTGTTCCTCTATCCGAACCAAGTATATAACCATTTCCAAATCCTGTATAACGTGTGATCTCAGGTCCATCGCCATACGCTGAACCTAATACTAGACCACTTTCTTCCGGTGTAGAAATATGAGGAATACCTGTGAATACCTGAATCGCTTCTCCTTTATAATTCTGCCGACTTTGAACGTATGGTTGTCCGTATACTCCATTATAAGCCGGGTTTTCAGGATCAGGAACATCCGCTACATTGTCATAAGCATAAGATATTGCGTAGAAATAATACGTTTTATGATTTACCAATTTTGGATCACCGGTTGCAAAAGCATCGGATGTAACTCGGAAAGAATGATGTAAACCTTTGTCCTCACCAAACACTTCTTCAGTTGGAACAAAAGCACTTAAATTCCCGTCAAAAACTCTATTCACGATTTGAGCAAGTCCGTTTTTAACATCACATTGAAAAATCAAGCGTGCTATGTCAGCATTCTTCAAATCATTTACTGAAACCGAAGGTGCATTCACTTGAAATACTTTGTATCCTTCAAAACGGAAAATTGCACTTGGAACAGAAGGAATATTGATGTCCTTTTCTTTATAATCTTCTTTCAAGATCGGAAGAGC
>CAYHCU010000149.1:0-7717 GCA_964355035.1 uncultured Flavobacteriales bacterium
GTTTTCAGGTATTTAATGAATGATAATATTCCAATTACCGATGAGGCTATTTTTAATGATGTAGCTAATTGCATCAGTGGTGCTCTGGCAGATGTATATAAGGTGAATCCTTCTAAAATAAATATTAGTCGGACAGCTCTCGAAATTGCTATTAAAAAGCTCCTATAGTATATTTAATGAGTACGATAAATATTTCAGAATACACATTCCTTGGAAATTCCGGAGAGAATTATCTTTGGTTCTTTGGAATCCTTTTGAGTGGAATAATTCTTAAAAAGTTTCTCTCTAAAATTATAACACGCTGTCTTTTTGAAATTTTCAAAAGGTATGGAAAGACTGTCGGTATGGATAGTTTTTTGAAACTAATGAATCGACCTTTTCAGCTATTCATAATGATTCTTATCATCTATTTAGCATTCGATCGTTTAGCATTTCCAAATGAGTGGAATCTTGTTCCGCAACACAAATTCGGCCTTCGTTTGGTAATTTTTCGGGTATTCGAAGGAGGATTAATTTTTTCAATGTTCTGGATTATTGTCAGAGGAATCGATTTTGTTGGAATGATTTTAATGGCCAGAGCACAAAGAACAGAGTCAAAGTTGGATGATCAATTGATTCAGTTTGCAAAGGAAGCAATCAAGGTTGTTGTTGGTGGCATTGGTTTTTTTATGCTGATCGGAGTAATCTTCAACTTAAACATAGTAAGTCTGGTAACGGGATTAGGGATTGGTGGGTTAGCAATCGCTCTTGCTGCAAAGGAAACACTGGAGAATTTACTTGGTTCATTCACGCTTTTTCTTGACAAGCCATTTGTCGTTGGAGATTCTGTAAAAGTAGGGAATGTGGAAGGTAAAGTGGAGTCTATCGGTTTTCGGTCGACAAGAATCAGAGCATTGGATCGGATGATTGTAATAGTTCCCAATAAAAAAATGACCGATGCAGAATTAATCAATGATACTGAAAGATCATCTCGCAGAGCGGGATTTACGATTGCAATTTCAAACCAAACAACAGATTTGCAACTGAAGACAATTCTAAAGGAGATCCGAAAAATGCTAAGCGAGATTAGTTTGATAGAACCTAATCCAACAGTTAGATTTAAGCAGTTTGGGCCTAGTTCTTTTGATATTATGATTGTCTTTTATGCGGTCACACCTGATATGGATGATTTCCTTTTGCTTCAGGAAGAAGTAAATTTTTCAATTCTGAATATTCTAAAGAGTGTTGAAGTAAATTTGGCGACACCAACTTCGACCGTATATTATAAGAGTGAGAGCCCGTTGCAATAAAAGAAGAAACAATCCTCCGATATAAAATTTTTTTTCTGCGGTAATCAGCGCCTTTCTAAGGGAAATATTTTTAAGTAAAATGTATTTCTCCCGCGGATTCAATTGTAGATATATAATTTCTGATTCACCTGATCGTAATCTACACGATATTGTCTCATAGGCGTTGTTGCGGGGTTTGAAATCACTGAACCATCCACAAGATTAAATTTGGATCCGCAGTGAGCATCTTGTACTGTGAGTCCACCTGTTATAACTTCAAGCAAAGCGCTGGCATTTGTAGGATCATAAGTACAACCTCTGTCGAAAGCGACCCATTCGTCAAATGAACGATGGTAAACGATAAGACCTTTATAGCCCGCATCATCTATGTACATGTAGTTGCCGACCACTTGAAGATAATTATAAGGTGGTAAATTCATGTACACGTATTTATTGACTGTTACAGTTGGAAAATTGGAATTAATTGAACTTTTTTTACATGAAAAAAGAATTAGGATAAAAAACAGAAAAAACAGTTTTTGTTTGATGTTAGTTGAAATCATTTCTCTTTTGAATAGTATTGAGATGTGTTATCTTTGAATGATAAATTGAGAACGTATGAAACGCTTCACTATTATCTTGCTATTTGGAATCATTCTTATTTCCTGTAATACTAGCGAAAACAAAGATAACACTTTAAAGAATGATTCTTTAAACGTTGATTCAAAAGCTAAAAATTCAGTGGAATATACCTGTCCGATGCATCCTGAAGTACTTCGCAAAGATCCCGGAACATGCCCTGAATGTGGGATGGAGTTGCAGGCTCGGAGTTGATGTTTTGCTTTTCGTGATTTGTTTGTAGAATTGTTTTTACATTTGAATACAATTATTATTTAAAATCTGAGTTTTGCTTAGTACCATAACACTGCTAAAATCTAATGAAAAATAAAAGTCTGCTTAAGTCCTTGTTTTTATTACTTGCTTTACTTGCTTTTCCATATTTTTCAAATGCCCAAGACCTTGATGCCCGCTCCCCCCATCCAAATGGCGGTTCCGGTCAACAGGTGAAAGCAGATAAGAAAAAATTGAAACAACAAAAAGATGCAGCAAAAGGCATTGAAATGGGCAAAAAGCGTCATGAAAAGCTTCAAGCCAAGAATACAAAAAAAATGATGAAGCAAAGTAAACGCAAATCAAAGCAGTGGAATGAACATAAAAAGGAATTTTTTTTAACACGATGGTTTAGGAAAAAACATCATTGAGGGGCCGTTTTTCGTGGATTCGTTTATCGAAGAACCACTTTTTACGCAGATAAAATAAGTCGATAGTGGGTCAGTTTGAATTTCTCCAATGTTGTTGCATAAAATAACCGCCATTTATGGGGTTACAAATTTCAATTAAAATAAAGTCATTTGCCTATTTAGTCATGCTGCCTTTAATGGTAGTCTTGCAAGAGGGGAAAAAGGGGACTCTTGCATGGCGTCAGCCAAATTTCTTTGCCGAATAATTTCTAAATATTGTTAATTGTATACCTGGACATTTTAATTTCTTAATTGCCCCCGGGGCAAATTATGCATCATTATATAAGAGTCATTATTTAAAAGATTATAAAGTAATTAACTTTATGCCGTTTTATATTATTTCTTTTAAACTCTTTAATTAATCAACTTTTGTTACAATCTTAATTTCAAACTCCGGTACTTCTCAATTGTAACAAAATCAATAAATCTCAAAATCATCAAAAATGACATTTTAAAATACTCATTAACCTTTGCTGTTCGACTCTGTTTTCCGGGAAAATACGGGCCACCTTCATTTCCTGGGGAGAGAACGAAAACATCCGGCTAATCCGAAATTCGCTTTCCGAAATTCGAAATTCGAAATTCGAAATCCGCATTCCGAAATTCGAAATTCGGTTTGCTGTCGTACTCGTAAATTAAAACTCTCCCCAACTTTTGATGGTGACCCGAAAATACTTGTCTGAGTGGACTCACTATTGAAACATAGACACCGACCCCAAAAAACTGTTAACCCCCTTAATCTTAGTCCATCAAAAGTGAATTTTAAAGAAGAAAAGTCATATTTTTTTGAAATAAGCCACAGAAGCGGTTTTCGGAAGAAATAATTAAGCGAAATTTTTCTCAAAAACCCGTAAACCGCACCAAATAAGGCTTTCGAGAGATAGGGGTGGCTGTTTGCCAAGCCAGACGGGCCATTCGCCAAATATCACACAAGCTTTATATAAAAAACTTTCTGTGGCAGTGATGAAGATATATTTTCGCTGATATATCTTCAATTTACTTAAATGAAAACAATTAAACACAAAAATTGCGCTTCACCTAAATACTTTGGTGGTCAAGCTCAAGCTTTAAATTTAAAGCAATCCGCAAAAAGCAATTTGCTTTTTGCCATCCGAGAAATGATTTTTGGAAAAAGGGCCACACACTCTCTTCCAAAATTAACAGGTCTATTTTTAATAGGACTGTTGTCATTTCAAACGACATCAGCACAACAGTTGCTCGATAACTTTAATAGATCTAGCAGTAATACTGTTGGTGGTGGTTGGACAGAAGTTGAAACTGCTACATCAGGCGCATCAATTGTTTCCAATACTCAATTGCAACTCGGAAGTAGTACTCAAGGTGTTGATTATGTTCGTCAAGATGTATCATCTCTGTTTAATACTACGTTCAGTAGTAACACAGGGGTTTTAACATGGATGTTTAACATGCGTCAGGCAAGACCTGATCCCAGTGGATTTAACTCTGCTTCTTATGGTTTAGCATTTATTATAGGAGCAGACAACACTTCATTTACAACAGGAAATGGTTATGCAGTGGTACTTGGTCAATCAGGGTCCACTGATAATTTAAGATTGGTTCGATTTGCAGGTGGGATGGATGCTGATGCAAACATTACAAATATCATCACCGGTGTTGCAGATTATTCTACAGAATATTTTACAGTCAAAGTGACTTATAATCCAACGGGAAATAACTGGTCGCTTTTTGTTGAAACAAATCCAAGTACTTTTATTGATCCTACAGCAGCAGTCTTTGCACAAATTGGATCTACTACATCTAATTCAACTCACACTAATCTTAATTTAAGATACACCGGTTGTTTTTGGAATCACAACTCGGCATCAGACAGAGCATTATTTGATAATATATATATTCCTCAAAGTCTTCCAGCTGTAACAACTCAACCTGCTGTTACAGTTTCTGCTTGTGAAGGCTTTGGTGCCACATTTACAGCTGCTGCTTCCGGTTCTCCTACTGTTCAATGGCAAAAATTTATTGCCGCTGTTTGGACAGATATTTTGGGTGCAACCAGTTTGACTTACTCAATTCCTACTTCTGCATTATCGGACGCAGGTCAGTTTCGTGCTGTCTTTACAAACGGTGTTGGTTCAGTGAATTCTAATGCATCAACATTATCAGTAAGTTCAACATCTGTCGGTGGTTCCGTTACATCTTCTGCAACTGTATGTTCAGGAAGTAATTCAGGAACATTAAATCTCGCAGGACAAAACGGCTCAATTACACGGTGGGAGTCATCAACAAATGGCGGCGGTTCATGGAATACTATTAGTAATGTTACTACGTCACAAGCTTATTCAAATATCATTACAACTACAATGTATCGCGCAATCGTTACCAATGGTAGTTGTGTTTCTTCAAGTTCATCGGCTGCAACAATTACGGTTACTCAACCTGCACTTTATACAGTAACAGGTGGTGGTTCATATTGTAGCGGTGGAACGGGATTAGCTATCGGATTAAGCAACTCCGCTATCGGTTACAATTACCAATTGAAAAACGGTGCATCTAATGTTGGTTCTCCTGAAGTTGGAACCGGTTCTTCGATTTCTTTTGGATTGCAAACTGCTGCTGGAACATACACAGTTGTTGCAACAGATAATTCACTCTTGTGTACCAGAACAATGACAGGAAGTGCTGTTATAAGTATAAATGCTATACCAACTGTTACAGCTAGTGTATCGAATACGCTTTTATGCGGATCGGGATCAATAAATTTAACTTCTTCCGGAGCTTCCAATACAATTTCTCCGCAAACTTTTGCAAGTGGTCCTTTAGGAACAACAATCACTGATAACAGTGCAACAGGAATTACATCTGCAATTACAGTATCCGGTGCTCCTACTACAATGGCAGCAGTGACAGGTTTCTCTGTGACTCTTACGATTAGTCATAATAATGATGCTGATGTTGAAGCCTATTTGGTAAGACCAGGGGGAACAGCATTGTCAACAACAGCAAATGGTAGCTATAGGAATACAACTACTGCAGGAAGTTCGGTTTGTTTGACAGCCGACGCCGGTGGTTCTGGAAATAATTATACTACGACCATTTTTTCTGATGCAGGAACTCAAACTTGCGTTGCTTCCAACAATCCTCCTTTTACAAATACGTATCGACCGGAAAATTTATTTAGTACTTTAACAGGTAATCCAAATGGAGCATGGACATTAAAAGTATTAGATGATGCTTCTGGTACCACAGGAACTCTTACAAGTTGGTCAATCACATTAAACACTGTTAATGGTGTTTCCTATACATGGTCATCAACACCTGCAGGATTTACAAGTTTTGTGCAAAATCCGGGTGCGGTTTCTCCAACAGCTAATATAACATATCTCGTAACCGCTACAGGTTCAGGAAATGGTTGTACGGCTTCTGCTACGGCTTCTGTTATAGTCGATCCAATATTAACTGCGTCATGTGTAGTTGTAACAAATGCAAGTTGTTTCGGAGCAATAGATGGTTCAATTGATGTAACTGCTGTGGGCGGTTCAACTATATATACAGGAGTTGGTTTACAAGCAGGTTTAACAAATGGCGTACATACGTTTACAGTTTATGATGACCTAGGTTGTTCTTCAACTTGTTCATCAACAATCACTGTAACGGATGCTTTGCCTCCTGTGATCTCCAATTGTCCGGCAAACATCACTATGAATAACACACCGGGTCTATGCAGTGAAATAGCTTCATGGATTGACCCAACTGCCAGTGATAATTGTTCTGTTGCTTCTTTCACTTCGGATATTGCAAATGGTAGCGACTTCTATGTTGGAACTACAACAGTAACCTATACAGCAATAGACCCTTCAGGTAATCAATCAGTTTGTACGTTTAATGTAACAGTAGTAGATGTTGATGATCCAATTATTAGCAATTGCCCTGCAAATATTTCAGTCGGAAGTACTTTAGGTCTTTGTGGTGCAAATGTTAGTTTTTCTGCTCCAACAGCAATTGATAATTGTTCAATAGCTTCAGTAACTCCAAGTATCGCTTCAGGTAGCTTGTTTAACATTGGAACAACAACAGTAACCTACACCGCAACAGATGCTTCCGGTAATATTGCTACTTGCTCTTTTGATGTAACGGTAACTGATACAGAAAATCCGTTGATTTCAGGATGTCCTGCTAACATTTCAGTTGTCAATGACGGTGGTTCTTGTGATGCAGTTGTAAGTTGGGTTGCTCCGACAGCAACTGATAATTGCAACCTGGCATCTTTTGTTTCATCTCATTCTTCCGGAAGTACTTTCAACGTTGGAACAACAACGGTAACTTATACGGCTACTGACAATTCAGGAAATCAATCTACATGCTCGTTCAATGTAATTGTAACCGATAATGAACTGCCTGTGATTTCAAATTGTCCCGGTACTCTAACTGCTAATGCAGGTTTAAACTCTTGCACAGCAATTGTTAATTGGACTTCAGTGACAGCTACTGACAATTGTGGTATATCAACCTTCACTCCGAACTTTGCTTCCGGTAGTGCTTTTGCTATCGGAACTACAACCGTGACTTATACTGCAATTGATATGCATGGTAATACAGCAACATGTTCATTCGATGTAACAGTAAACGATACAGAATTCCCTACACTTGCAGGTTGTCCTTCGAATATTTCTTTAGGAACATCAGGATTGTGTAGTGCCATTGCAACATGGAGTGCACCAACAGCAGCAGACAATTGTTCAGGCGTAGTTTTAACATCAACTCATAACTCCGGAGATGTCTTCCCAATCGGAACTACAACGGTAACCTATACAGCAACAGATGCATCAGGAAACATCACAACATGTTCATTCGATGTAACGGTAGCAGATAGCGAAAATCCTGTCATCACTTGTCCAGCGAACATCACAGTAAGTAACGACAACGGTGTTTGCGGAGCAGCAGTAAGCTTCTTAGTAACAGCAACAGATAATTGTTCAGCAACAGTTTCAACTTCAGTAGCAAGTGGTTCAACATTCGCTATCGGAACAACAACTGTTACTGCAACAGCAACAGACGCTGCCGGTAATACAGCAACATGTTCATTCGATGTAACAGTAAATGATACAGAATTCCCGACACTTGCAGGTTGTCCTTCGAATATTTCTTTAGGAACATCAGGATTGTGTAGCG
>CAYHCU010000150.1:0-7695 GCA_964355035.1 uncultured Flavobacteriales bacterium
ACGACCCATCATTGTGTGATGAGTTTGCGTTGCTGCAAAAAGATAATCTTCGTCAACCGTTTTCGAAATTTCTACCGGAGCTGTATAACGAAGACTGTTACCCATTATCGTAACGAATGGGTAAGCATTCACACCGATGTTGTCTGCCGTCTTTCCTGCAGCAGTTCTACCATAGCCAAGTGCCATAGAAACTGTTCCGGGAGTTTGTCCCGGTTGAATTAACACAGGAACTTTTGCACTTATATTTCCACTCTTGATTGAAACAATATTTCCTTGTGACCACCCTTTTTCGCGAGCGTCTTTCGGTGATACGGCTAAATAATTATCCCATGTGATTTTCGAAATAGGATCCGGTAATTCTTGTAACCAAGGATTGTTTGCCTGTGATTCATTTCCTAATCCTACTTTTTCATAAATCACTAATTCAAATCCTGCTTTATCTGAACCAGCAGGTGTTGTCAACACAGCTTTCGATGTAAATTTTTCTGCAACTGTAGTTGTGTTTTCCAGAACACCATCCTGCAGGAATTTCTCCCATGACAAACCAACCGGTAACAATGTAGACCACGAAGCTTTCATGAAATCATGATAAACTCCCGGCGTTCCGGCCCAAGCCATTAAGGTTTCCTGAAATTGACGAGTGTTAAATAATGGAGCGATCGTTGGCTGACAAAGTGAATAGTACCCTTTCTTTGGTTCTGCATCATTCCAGCTTTCTAAAGCATGGTGATCAGGACAAACATATTGACAAAGCAATGATGTTTCATCGGCACGATCAGAAAAAGACACAGAAAGTTCTGCTCTCTTCAATCCTTCAGCGAATGATTTTGTGTCAGGTAATGTATAGGCAGGATTGCAATTGTAAAACAACAATGCTTTGACTTCACCTTTATTTACTTCTTCAAGTAATGTTGCTAATTCAGCATCATTTCCCTGACGTAAATTACATGTTGTACTAAGATCGATTGTATTGCCATAGTTATCGAGCATTACATTGATTGAATTCACGATATTCTGAACTGCTACATCGTTAATTCCGCAAACAACAAGCGACTTACCTTTGTTGGCTAATAATTCTTCAGCAACTTTTTCGATACGGCCTGCTAATTCTCCTTCGATACTTCCACTAAGAGTTGAAGCACCGGATTTTGAAGCGATGGCATTGTATAAAGCAACTACTGCTGCTCCTTGTTGTGAAGGTTTTACTGCTAAACGAACATCAGCATTACTTCCTGTAACTGAAAGCGCTGCTTCCAGTTGAAAGTGACGCGACATTACTTTTTTACCGTTGTTCAGTTTGCGTGTCTCTGCATATTGTGCCGAATGTTCAATTGGAGAAACTCCATTCACTAAGAAATCCGATTCAATTCCAACAATGACATTCGCTTTATTAAACATGTAAGATGGAATTCCGTTCACACCAAAACTTTCCAGATTTGACTGGCGAATTGCTGATGAAGAAATTGCATCGTACTGAATATGTTTTGTAGTTGGATATTTCGTTGCGAAATTTCCGATTACTTTTAATGTTGAAGGACTAATTACTGTTGATGATAGAATTCTGATTTTACCACCTGCGGCTGCAATTGCTGTTAATTTTTCGCCGATTGATTTATCGACATCAACCCATGTTGCTGCATTACCATTCATCAAAGGTCCGCGTAAACGAACGTTATCATAAAGTGATAAAACAGAAGCCTGAACACGTGCGTTAATTTTTCCTTTGTTGATAGAACTTAAATTATTTCCTTCTACTTTGATTGGTCTGCCTTCGCGTGTTTTTACAACCAAACTTGCATAATCGTGACCATCAAAATAAGTTGAAGCATAATAATTCGCTATTCCGGGAGTAATTTCATCCGGACGAATGAGATATGGAATCGTTTTACGAACGGGAGCCTCACAGGCCACCAAAGATGCAGCTGCAACACTAAAACCTAAAAACTTCAGAAAGTCACGGCGAGGCGTAACAGTAAAATCTTCTGCCTTTTTATTGATGAGTTCATCGATCGGAAGGGGTTCGTAAAACTCGTCGTTTTTCAAACGTACGAACTCCGCATCGTTGCGAAGTTCTTCTACACCTTTCCAGTATTTTTTTTCCATTGTTGGAGCTTAATGGTAGTTCTTTTAACCGCTTTTATTTATAACCTCTTAATAGTGGCAACGTGAGCACTCTGTTCCACCAATTTGAGCAACAGTGAAAGTTGAGTCGCCCGGATTTTTTGCAACAAGGTCTTTATGCAATTGATCGTAATAACCGTTACCGGCCATTTTAACATTTGTTGTTCTATGACAATCGATGCACCATCCCATTGTTAATGGAGCAGATTGACGTGCAACTGTCATACTATCTTGAATCTGGCCATGACAAGTTTGACAAGCTATTTTTCCTACTACGTAATGTTGAGCATGATTGAAATATGCAAGATCAGGTAAATTGTGAACCCGAACCCATTGAATTGGTTTTTGATTCGGACCGTAGGTTCCTTTATCAGTATCGTAATCCAAAGCAGTATAAATTTTTGCAATCTCAACGGTTCCTGTCACAGGTCCCTTCTTCACATATTTGTGGCAGTTCATACAAACATTTGCGGATGGAATACCTGCTACTTTTCCGCGTTCAGCACCACCATGACAATATACACAAGAGATTTGCAATTTACCTGCATGAACGATGTGAGAAAATTGAATTGGTTGATCAGGAGTATATCCTTGAGAAATACCAATTGATTGAAGTGTGTACCACCCTTTTACACTCCCGATTAATGTAAGTGCCAAAAGTACAACAGCAATTAATTTTTTATTCTGACGTATCCATTCACGATTACGAACTTTTGTTGTTACAGGCTTTGGATGCGGTTCATTATTCTGTGTCCGAACAGCATGAGAAAGAGATTCTTGTATTTTCTTTAATACTCCTGAAATAATAAAAAGAAGAATGATGGCAATTAAGAGATATGGCCAGATGGGCTTTTCAGCAATTGGTTGATCGCCAACCGGAGCAACTACAGCAACAGCATCCGGTTTTTCGGATTCTGTTTTAATATATGCTAAAATGGCTTTTATTTCTGCATCCTTCAAATTGAAAGATGTCATTGGTAATTTATTGTTCTCGTTGAAAATCTTTATTGCATACTCATCACCACTTTTAATGACAGCTTGAGAGTTTTTAATCCATTTTAGTAACCATTCTTCTGAAAGACGTGGCTCGATTCCTTTTAAAGCCGGTCCTACGACTTTATCTTTAACGGCATGACAAGAAGTACAATTTGCTTTAAAAAGAGCCTCTCCATCTTGTGCCAAAGCCGAACCGGCGCTGAACATAGTCAGGAAGATAACTGAAATTAGAAACGCAAAGTACCGCGTGAAGTAAGGGTAATTCATGTTGATTTTGTTAGTCCGTAATACAAACGGAGGAATATTGTTCAGAAATTGGAGATTTCGACCAGACGTAGTCATTAATTTGTCAGTTTTTTCGAACGGGTGCAAATTTATCACAATCGAGTACTCTAGAAAGTTTTTCTTGAAAAAAAATAAAAACTAATAAAATTGATTATCAACACTATAAACCATTTATCAACTTTTCTAAAAAGTGTTTTCGTAATTGTCAAGTTTGATAATGGCTTTTTAGGAAACTATTTATTCATTCGATGACCTAAATCATACCCAAAGGACGATGCAAACCAATTAAATTGGACTTAAAGCATAAAGTATAGGACGGGACGGGCTTGCATCATTGTCAAAGGCCAAAAATTGAAGATTTAAAAGATAAAAACCGTCTTTTTCCTGATTTTCGACATATATTAATTCACTGATGGAGCAATCCACTCTTGGTGCAAATGGATAATTCCAAAAAGCATGATGTGCCGACAATTCACCACCATCATCTTCCCGATCAATACTGGGAACATCGAGTAGTAAATGTTTTATTCCGGCTAGTCTTAAAAACGCTGCCGCTTCAGAAGTCATATAAGGCGGATTGGTCCCTGAATATTGTCTCGTTTTTTTATCGTTTGAATTTGGTAATGTTCTAATGATCAATGCTTCAATGTCTGTGAAATCGATAGACTTCAACATATCAAGCGATAGTACCAAATCGCTTTCTTTTTTCTCAGGTGTGACGGTAATCAATTTCGCAAAAAAGAAAAAGTTTTTCAGGCATTCTCTAATCGGATATTTTTCCTTCGAAATATGCCCAACTGTTTCAGTATGAGTTCCATTTCCATGCGGATTGATCGTAATTGTGTTCACATTGCAAGATCCTCCTCTGTTTACATCTCCAACAAAACTGCCCATTTCAAACGCTTCATAGGTCACCGGTCCCATGTAAAAAGCATTTACATTTTCTTTTCCCGACATAATCGGTATGGATAGGTCAATTGGTGCAGAAAAGTCTACACGAAAATTTTGACCACCCCTGTTTATAGTTACTAACATATTGACTACATGGTAAATAAATGCGCGAAGAAATAAGCTGCTGCTGCTGCTAAGACACCTATCATGGTTACTCTGAAACCACCTTTGATGGGGTCTTGTCCGGTTACCTTGCTTTTGAAATACCCAAAAACCATCAGACAGATCACCGTAATTATTGCTGAATAAATAAGTCCTTCATTTGGTGTGGTCGTAAAGATGTAAGCCGTCAATGGCACAATCCCTCCAACTATATAGGCCAAACCTATGTTCCTTGCACTCAAGCGCGCTCGGTTAATATCCGGTTTCTCCAGGCCTAATTCAAATTTCATCATGAACTCCACCCACTTGTCATGATCTTTTTCCATTTCATTCATTATCAACTCTTGCGAATCGGGAGATAGCCCATATCCGGCAAATATTTCCTTTACTTCATTTCGTTCGGTTTGATAATGAGTGGTCAGCTCTCTGTATTCTCTTTTTAATTCAGCATCGTAATGTTCAATTTCTGTTTTTCCGGCCAGGTAACCTCCTAGTCCCATTGCAATTGATCCCGCAATAATTTCTGCAAAACCTGCTGTTATAATAATTCCATTGCTTGACACTGCGCTACTTAATCCCGCTGCCAATGCAAAAGGAACTGTTAAACCATCTGCCATTCCAATGACTATGTCACGAACCGTAGCCGACTGCTCAAAATGTTCTTCTGCGTGATGATGATGATGACCTGATGTTGTACTTTGCATTTAATTTGGCTTGAAATATATCTCCAAAGTAAAGAAATTAGTTTCATTCACATGAAGGATTCTCTTGTTTATCTTGACAATAATTCAACGACGCAAGTTGATCCGTTGGTTTTAAAAGCAATGTTGCCTTATTTTTTGCAACATTTTGGAAATCCTGCCAGTCGCTCTCATTCTTTTGGGTGGATTGCTGACGAAGCTGTAAAACGATCGCGTCAAACGATTGCAAATTTTATTGGTGCTGAAGAAAATGAAATTATTTTTACATCAGGTTCGACAGAAGCAATTAATCTTGCACTCAAAGGAGTTGCCGAAGCATATCATTCCAAAGGAAAACATATTGTAACGATAGCAACAGAGCACAAAGCTGTATTGGATACTTGTAAACATTTAGAACAACAGGGTTATGAAATTACAATTCTTCCCGTTTTAGAAGATGGCTTACTTGACTTAACAATTTTAGACAAAGCCATTCGTAACGATACAATTTTAGTTTGTGCAATGCTTGCGAATAATGAAACCGGTGTTATTCTTCCCATAGACAAAATAGCAGAAATCGTTCATTCCAAGAACTCACTTTTATTCTGCGATGCCACACAAGCAGGTGGAAAAATCAGAACGGATGTGAATGAGTTGAAAGCCGACATGCTTTGTTTGTCTGCGCATAAGATGTACGGACCAAAAGGTGTTGGAATTTTATTTGTCAGAAGAAAAAACCCACGTGTCACACTGATTGGACAAATTGATGGCGGAGGTCATGAACGAAATTTACGAAGTGGTACGCTCAATGTTCCGGCGATAGTTGGATTTGCAAAAGCTTGCGAATTAGCTAAGCAGGAATTGATGGAAATGGATGGTTCAATTTCTATTCTCCGCACCAGACTGGAACAAGCGTTGTGTGAAAAGGGTGCATCCATCAATGGAAATATTAAACATCGTTTACCGAATACATCCAATTTAATTTTTCACAACAGAAAAGCGGATGATATTATGAAAGCATTACAGACAATTGCTATGTCAACCGGAAGCGCCTGTTCCTCCGCTCTTGCTGAACCATCGCATGTTTTAACTGCAATGGGATTAAAAGAAAAAGATGTTTATTCTTCGATACGGTTTTCTCTTGGGCGTTTTACGAAGGGAGAGGAGATTGAATATGTGATTGGGATGGTGGAAAAGACTTTGATTTAGCTGCTTCTATTGTCAACTGTCCATTATCAATTATCAATTAAAAACCCTACTCCCTAACCACCCTCTTCATAATTCGTTGTCCATCACTAAACACTTCAACAAAATAAACTCCGGATTGAAAAGCTGAAACATCTATTTGACAATTTGCATTCTCACTATTCAATGAAAACATTTTTTCTCCCAATAAATTATAAATTGTTACCTTCTCAATTGATGCCAATTTCGATTGCAGATTTAATTTGTCATGAACAGGATTCGGATAAATAGAAAGTTCGTTCTGGTTTTTTAAATCAGAAATTCCTGTGCCACCGATTTGTGTCCAGGTGTAATTAAGTAAATTATTTCTGCGGCTAGAGCAAATGTCGCTCACCAATGAGAATACGAGATGGTTTCCGTTTATCACAAATGTATAATCACCGGTATCAGTACATAAACTAGAACCGGGTAAATCAAAAATTGAAAACAAACCACTCCCCGAAGTAAAAACACTCAACGGCGTATATCCGGAACCTGTCAATGTATAAAAAAGTGTGTCATTGCCAAATTGAAACCATATGTTGGGACTAGGAGGCTTTGTTCCTAACCAAGAAGTATTACTTAAGCTCTGTGAATTTCCTTGGATGAAGGCCGTTAATAAGAGAAGGAGAATGAATGGTTTTTTCATGGTGTGAAGGTATCGTTTTGGGTTGAAAATAGAAAACGAAATAAACAATCTAAATCGCCAAATTATCAATCAACCTTACCTCTCCGCAAAATACAGCAGCGAAAACTCTTGCATTTGTTTTTTCATCTGAGGAATGAATAGCGTGCAAGTTTTGCGCATCGGCAATTTCAATATACTCTACTTTGAGTGGAGGAAAAGAATTTATCATTTCTTCGGCTTTCAATAAAACTTTTTGTGGACCCAATGCTTTCCAGTTGTCGCGGACAAATTTTAATGTGCCATAGATTTTTGCTGCTGTTTCTCTTTCTACATTTGACAAACGCAAATTCCGCGAGCTCATCGCAAGGCCATTCTTTTCTCTCACAGTTTCACAACCGACAATCCGAATTTTATAACCAAGCTCTACCGTCATCTTTCTAAGCACTGCCAATTGTTGAAAATCCTTTTCTCCAAAATACGCTGCGTCCGGCAAAACAATGTCAAACAACCGAGACACAACTTGTACCACTCCTTTAAAGTGACCGGGTCGATGGGCTCCTTCCATTACTTTTTCAAGATTACCCAAATCTATCTCTTTCCCTTCTTTCAATCCATGGTTATAAATTTCCTCCACTGTAGGCTCAAATAGGATGTCAACTCCGGCAGCTTCCAACATTTTATGATCACTTGATGGCGTTCGAGGATAGT
>CAYHCU010000151.1:0-7583 GCA_964355035.1 uncultured Flavobacteriales bacterium
ACCTTTAGGTGACGGAAAAAGAATAAACTACAATCCGGCTTTAGCCAAAAACATTTTTTCAATTCAAGAGCACCCTTGCTTCAAAATGCGCTTTTGGCTAAAGCCTGAGGTGTGTACATTTCTCAACCGTCACCTAAAGGAGACGGCAATAAAGGAGACGGCAATGAAGAAACAACAATAAAAAGTTCTGAATTGCGGCCTCTTTAATGACTTATTTCCAAATACTTATGCTTTATTGCTGCATAAACATCAAGGACAATTGAGAGCAGAATACACCATTTACAAAACAAAAGAGGGGCTACCAATTCACAAAAATGTAATTACCTTCGCACAAATTCTGAAAAATTATGAATTACGATATCATCGTTTTGGGCAGCGGCCCGGGAGGTTATGTAGCAGCTATCCGAGCGGCACAATTAGGAATGAAAACAGCAATAATTGAGAAATCAGAGCTTGGTGGAGTCTGTCTGAACTGGGGCTGCATACCCACCAAAGCGCTTTTAAAAAGTGCTCAGGTTTTCGAATATTTGATGCACGCTCAGGATTATGGTGTGAAAGCAACGGGTATTGAAGCAGATTTTCCGGCGATCATAAAAAGGAGCCGCGGTGTGGCAGATGCCATGAGTAAAGGCGTTACTTTTTTGTTGAAAAAAAATAAGGTGGATGTGATAAGTGGATATGGCACATTAAAAAATGGACGTAAGATTGAAGTAAAAGACAGCGAAGGAAAAACCCAGACCTACGAAGCAAAGAATATCATCATTGCAACAGGAGCGCGTTCCCGTGAATTACCAAATTTAAAGCAAGACGGTAAAAAAATTATTGGTTACCGTGAAGCAATGGTACTGGACAAACAACCAAAATCGATGGTCGTTGTAGGTTCAGGTGCTATAGGAGTTGAGTTTGCTTACTTCTATAATTCAATCGGTACGAAAGTCACAATAGTTGAATTTATGCCGAATGTTGTTCCTATTGAAGATGAAGAAGTATCAAAGCAACTTGCACGATCGCTTAAAAAGTCAGGAATAGAAATCATGCTTGAGTCGACTGTTGAAAGTGTAGATACGAATGGCGCAACATGTAAGGTAAAGGTAAAAAGCAAAAAAGGAGAAGAGACACTGGAATGCGATGTCGTACTTTCAGCTGTAGGCATTACTTCGAACATAGAGAATATCGGATTAGAAGAAGTTGGAATTATCACAGATCGCGGTAAAATATTAGTGAACGAATGGTATCAAACCAACATGCCCGGATATTTTGCAATTGGCGATGTATTGAATACTCCGGCACTTGCGCACGTTGCTTCACACGAAGCCATTACATGCATAGAAAAAATTGCAGGAATACATGTAGAGCCAATCGACTATAAAAACATTCCGGGATGTACTTATTGTTCACCGGAAATTGCGTCTGTTGGTTACACAGAAAAAGCAGCAAAAGAAGCAGGTTATGAAATCATAGTAGGAAAATTTCCCTTCTCTGCCAGTGGAAAAGCAAAAGCCGGCGGCAACTCCGAAGGTTTTGTAAAAGTTATTTTCGATGCCAAATATGGCGAATGGTTAGGTGCTCACATGATTGGCGCCAACGTAACAGAATTAATTGCTGAAGTTGTCGCAGCCCGAAAACTCGAAACGACAGGCCATGAAATCATAAAAACCATCCACCCTCACCCTACCATGAGCGAAGCGATTATGGAAGCTGTTGCGCAGGCGTATGGGGAGTGTATACATTTGTAGGGAGGTCGTTGGTCGTGGTTCATTGGTCGTTTTTCGTTTTTCGTTTTTCGAGTCGCGAACAATTTTGATACGAAGAAAGACTTTGAAAGGAGATTAGGCGGAATGTACTTTGGCAGAGGTATACATTAAAATTATGAAGAAATCATTGACATTTATTTATTAGGAATCCTATTTTAAGGAAATTTCCAATTCAATAAATTTATCATTATTTTCTTCATAAAAGTCCAATAAAAATTCCATTGATAAATCACCGCTTACAAGAGTAACGAGTCCGAAAAGCTCATCATCAAATTCAAAATTGAAATTGAAATCACTTAACTTATTGATTAAACAAGCTCCGCAATCCTCCGAATAAGAAGTGAACAAATAGTGTTTTTGATCATTCGCTACATATTTTTCAATTTCAGTTTTCAATTTTATTTTTTCATCGAAAAAAAATTTATGCGAAAACTTTAAAAAATTTGAAAATTTAATATTTAATATCTTGTCAGTTTCCTCAATTGACAAGATATTTTTTTTCGGATCATCTATATTGGTTAACCTCCGTAACTCTGCTAAGTATAAAGGCAAATGTTGCTTTCCAAACAGTCTTCTTCTCTTCTGTTCATATGTTTCCATTATAAATATAATTTTTCTATTTAATTAGATTTTAGCCTCACTCAGCGTAATTAATGCAAATACGTCAACACATTTGCACTTTCAATTATGATGCATTAGCGGGAGTCCGCCGGGAATAAGAAACTATGCATCTTCTGATTTCTAAACCATGCTCCTTTAGGCAAACATATAAATTATTTTCTAAAATAGCTCAACAAAATTCTAATAAAACATCTAGCTTTTGTTGGTTGTGTTATTTTAGATGTAGGACTACTTTTATTTTATGCCTCAAGCCTTCCAACCTCACAAACATGAAGCAGCCTATTTCCTAACATTGACAGCTATTGAATGGGTCGATGCCTTTATACACAGAGAACACAAATAAATTTTATGTGATAGTCTCGATTATTGCACAGGATTATTCAAGCCAACAAGGACAAGACACATAGAAATCGCCGAGCGGGAGCTACCAAACTGAATCTTTTTTTCAAATTGATTTGAAGCAAAAAGAAGTTGAGGGGTCAGAAATAGTATGAGATATTTTATAAAAAATCTGTACATTGACATTAGAAGTATTTCAATATGCTGATTGTAATTTTAATTCTTGAATCTGAAACATCTGTTAATAAAATGTTCTCATTATAAAATGGCTTGAAAATGTATACGGTTTTAAGTTTAAATTGAAGAGCATCAGAAAGTCTAAAGTTTATTCCCGGACCAGCCTCAACCGTTTGCTTTGAAAGAGAAAATTCTGGTTTTTGTGTTACCAGAATTTCATCTGTTATTTCTTGGTTAAAAACAAATTCGAGTCGATATGCTGCACTTAAGAATAAATAATTGATTTTATTTTTACTTAATCTAATATCTAACCCAAATGGAACAACAAGATATGAACCTATATAGTTAACAATATTAGTTGCATGGTAATTTGATTGATATTCTTTTGAAATGCTTACATGAGAATAGTATTGAGAAATAAAAATATCGACATTGTCGATTGCCAATGATTCTATAGCACCAATTGTAAATATTCCGCTACTATTATACTCTACATTCTTGTACCCCGGGTAATAATAATTAACTATACCTTCAATTCCCCCACTCAATCCTAAAGCTACAGAACCGTTATGATCTTGGCCGCTTACATTTGACACTAAAGTGAAATATGCGAGAAGAAAACTATAGCAACGAGCCATGTTATTGAAGAATATTTTTTCGAAATATACGTTTTTATTCATGAATATTCTCAGAAAACAGTAGCCTTTTGGAAATTCTGCTAAGTCAAAGTTTTGATGATCAGAATTATTTAGAGTCGTAATGTATACAATTTCTCCAAGAGCATCTATAACTTCAATTTTAGCTGTTCCGATTTCTTCAAGATTTAATTTAAAAATTCCACGAGGTGGATTTTGGGAAACGTTCAATAGCATTCTACTATCTATTGGGCTTTCAGCGGCAAGTCGATAAGCAACCCCGCAACTTGGTTTATAAACCGATGTATGGATTGTGTCTACACTACCTAAAGAGTCTGGATGTAAATCTGAATAATGTGTAGGCCAATTTCAAAAAAAATATTCAGCCACGAATTATTTGCATTGTTATAAAAACCAATGTTTTTTTTGCCTGAAATAATTTCACCCTTTCAGGGTTTTCCGCTGAGTAAAATTGGTTTGATTGATGAAGCGAATTGCGGTGAAAAAAATGTTCATTATTCGTGGTTCGTGGTTCGAAAAACGAATATCGAACCACGAAAAAACGCCTACTGAAGCACCACCTTCACCACTCCCGTCTGCTTTTCGCTTTGCAATTCGAGGAAGTAAATTCCGGCGGCGAAATTTTGGAGGGAGAATTCTTCATGATAAATTCCGGAAGGTGAGTTTGCAATTTTGTTAGTGATCACTCTTCCGTCTGCACTGATTAGCTTCATCCCAATTTTCTTGAATGCTTTATTATTCAATTCAACAATAAACTTATCGTGTGTTGGATTTGGATAAACCTGCATCGACTCACTCAATTCATTTTGTTCAACTCCATTACTGAAGTCAACATAAATCTGATCATATCCTGAACAACCATTACTATCAACTACTGTCACATCGTAATAGCCCGCAATCGTTACCGAAATCTGTTGCGACACTTGAGCAGTCGACCAAGTGTAAGTATCAAATCCTGCACCTGCGTCTAGCACTACAGTCTGTCCGCTTTGATAGAAGAGCGAATCCGGACCAAGATCTACCACCGGCAAATCAAAGATGACTGCTTCAACTGTTGCAAAGCGACTCGGACAATCAGTTCCTGCAATTGCGAAAAAGTTTTGCGTTGAAGATAAAATCGGAGTTACGAAAGTGCTTCCTGTTCCTAAGTTGGAACCACCCGGAATATCATACCAATTGATTACATCATTTGATATTGCTTCCAAAGTGGCCGTACCTTCACCACAATTACTTGCAGAAGTGTACGAAGTAATTTCTGAAACCGGACGAACAACTGCATCAACAGCGATACGATTACTTCTGCAAACATCACCTGCTTCAACATAATAAGTAGTTGTAGAAGTAATTGTCGGCGAAATAAATGTACTTCCGGTCGATAGTAATGTTCCTCCGATAAGGCTATCATACCAATACAATTGTTCAGAAGATGTCGCTATTAAAGTTACATTTCCGAATAAGCATACGAAAGCGCTTTGCGTAATTGGATCAGCAGGTATCGCATTTACAAAAGCATTCACTGCTACTACTCCACTGTTACAACCTAATCCTGCAATTGCATAGAAAACAGTTGTTGAAGAAATAGAAGGCGTAAATAAGGTATCTCCAATTCCTAAAAGTGTACCGCCACTGGCTGCATCATACCAATTAATTTGTGCAGATGCTGTTCCTATTAACATGACAGAGCCGGAACCACATGTCGAGCCATCTGTCAAAATAGGATCTGCAGGCGGATTCGTAATAATTGCATAAACCTGAACACGTGGACTGATACAAATATCGCCTGTAGCAACATAGTATGGTGTAGAAATTGTCAACGTCGGAGTAGTAAAAGAGGAACCGGTAAAAAGAAGATTTCCTCCTGATGGTGTATCGTACCAAAAGATTGTTTCAGCAGAAACTGCATTCAATGTAATCGTACCATCATCGCATCTTGAAACATCACTTGTCAGTGGCGCAGATGGTATTGGAATAATTTCTGCTTGAACAGCAATTCGATTACTTCTGCAATCGTTACCGGTCTCGACATAGAATGTTGTTGTGCCAGAAATTGATGGCGTATCAAATGAAGCACCGGTTCCAACAGAAGTTCCACCGGATGAAACTGTAAACCAATACAACTGCTCAGGAGACGAGGCTGTTAAAGTCACTATTCCTGTTCCACAACGACTGGCACCTATTGCAATTGGTTCAGCAGGAATTGCATTTACAATTGCCTGAACAGAAACTCTAGGACTGTTGCATCCTAATCCGGCTTCGGCATAGAATGTAGTTGTTGAACTAATTGATGCTGTATTGAAAGAAAGCCCTGTACCAAGTAATGTACCTCCACTTTGACTGTCGTACCAATTGACCTGAGTAGAACTTGTTGCCGTTAAAGTAACAGAACCTGATCCGCAACGGCTACCATCGAACAATGTTGGAGAAGCAGGTGGAGAAGTAATCACTGCATCTACTGCTACTCTGCTTGTTCTGCAAACATCACCCGCTTCAACGTAATAAGTAGTCGTTGAAATTAAGACAGGAGTAATAAATGATGCACCTGTACCAAGCATTGTTCCGCCTATTGCTGCATCATACCAGGTTAATTGACCTGTTGAACTTGCAGTCAGAGTTATTGAGCCGGAATTACAAATTGAAACACTATTTGCAACAGGTAAAGTTGGCAAATCGATAACGATTGCTTGCACAGGAACACGCGCACTATTACAACCTGTTCCAGCATCTGCATAATAAGTTGTTGTGATCGTGATTGACGGTGTTGTAAATGTTAATCCTGATGCTAAAGCAGTTCCTCCGGAAGATGTAGCATACCAGTTTACGTTTGCAGATGAAACTGCAGTCAATTGAACTGTACCTGTTCCGCAGCGCGAAGTATTTGTCACAACAGGTGTTGCAGGAATAGCCGTAATGATTGCTTGAACAGGAATTCGAGCTGAAGCACAACCGTTGTTCGCTTCAACATAATATGTGGTTGTTGCAGATAAAAATGGTGTCGTATAAGAAGTTCCTGTAGCTAATAAGGTACCGCCACTGGAAGCACTATACCAGTTAATCGGATCCGACGATGTTGCAGTTAATGATACAACACCAACATCACAATGAACAACATCAGCAGTTATGGGATTTGCAGGCACTAAATTAATTATTGCCTGAACAGCGACTCTGTTACTTCGACAAGTGTTTCCTGTTTCCACATAATAAGTAGCTGTTGATGATAAACTTGGTGTTGTATAAGAGGCACCTGTAAATAATAAAGTGCCACCCGTTGAAGCACTATACCAATAACATTGTTCAAGTGAGGTTGCTGTAAGCGTTACAACTCCCGTTCCACATCGGCTTACTGATGATGCAGCCGGAAGAGAAGGAATTGCATTAATAATTGCGCTAACTGCAGTTCGAACACTTGCGCAACCATTATTTGCTTCTGCATAATAATTTGTCGTTACTGAAAGAGTCGGTGTTGTATACGTAAATCCTGTCACTAACAAGGTTCCTCCACTCATTGCATCATACCACCGTACAGAACTAGAAGATGTTGCAGTAAGTACAATAGTTCCCGGTCCGCATCTGTTAACATTTGAAGTTATCGGCGAAGAAGGAATTGAAGTTATGATTGCTTGAACTGCTATGCGACTAGATCTGCATGATGTATTTCCTTGTTCAACATAATATGTAACGGTTGATGAAAGCGATGGAGTTAGAAATGAATTTGATGTTGCCAACAATGTTCCACCAGTTGGACTATCATACCAATAAATTGTTTCAGTTCCAATCGCTGTTAATGAAACAATACCCGGTCCACATCTGGAAACAGCAGGAGCAACAGGAGAAGAAGGTATTGCAGTAACAATTGCTTGAACAGGAACTCGAGCGCTATTACATCCACTTCCTGCTTCACAATAATAAGTGGTACTTACATTTAGTGATGGAGAAGTAAAAGTTGTACCGGTACCAATTGAAGTACCACCACTAGAACCTGCATACCAATTAATAATTTCCGGAGATGATGCAGAAAGAATAACAGTTCCGGTACCAC
>CAYHCU010000152.1:0-7567 GCA_964355035.1 uncultured Flavobacteriales bacterium
AAAGCGAAAATTAAATCCTTGAAGATGGGTGGAATTCTAGCTGTCAACAAAGGAAGTCAGCAACCACCGACTTTTACAGTGATGGAATACAAGCCCAAAAATGCTAAAAACAAAAAACCACTTGTACTTATTGGCAAAGGTGTTGTGTATGATACCGGTGGATACAGTTTAAAGCCTACACCAAATTCAATGGACTATATGAAAAGCGATATGGCCGGAGCTGCTGCTGTAGGTGCTGCTATGTATTCAATTGCTAAATCAAAATTACCGATTCATGTGATTGCTTTAGTTCCTGCTACTGATAACCGTGTCGGCGAAGATGCTTACACTCCCGGCGATGTAATTACGATGATGAGTGGTCACACAGTTGAAGTATTAAATACGGATGCTGAAGGTCGACTTGTACTTTCTGACGCTTTGCACTATGCTAAAAAATTCAAGCCGGAATTGGTACTTGATTTTGCAACGCTTACCGGTGCTGCTGCTGCTGCTGTTGGTCCTTATGGAATTGTTTGCATGGGAACAGCTGATGATGAACAAAGAATAAAATTGAATACAAGTGCCAATCGTGTTTATGAACGTCTCGCTGAAATGCCATTTTGGGATGAGTACGATGATCTTATCAAATCAGACATTGCCGATATGAAAAACATCGGTGGCCCTATCGGTGGTGCTATTACCGCAGGTAAATTCCTTCAACGTTATGTTGATTTCCCTTGGATGCATTTTGATATTGCCGGCCCTTCTTACTTACATTCTGCTTCCAGTTATCGAGGTAAAGGCGGTACAGGGGTTGGGGTGAGGTTGTTGTTTGATTTTGCGAATTCGAGGTAGTTTGTTTAAAGTTTAAAGTTGCCGTGTTTTAAAATGGCCGCTATTATTTTCATAAAGAAAGTTTTTTGCTAAAGCAGACAGCAAAATTCTGAAAGAATCTTGTAGATTTTTATCTTCCTCTCCTCCCTATAAAATTACGAGATTGTCTTCCCGTAGGGATCTCGTGGGTCTCTTGGAACGGCGGCAAAAGGAATCAAATTCTTTGGTCGCCTTCATTTTCATGGGAGCAGACAAAATTGGGACTCCATCAAAAGTTACGGAGTGATTTAATTTGCGTGTGTGTTCAAAGGTAGTTTGCAGCTATTAAATTTGTTTCATCCAGTCGCCGTTCCTGGAGATTGTTACAGCAATTAATTCCGAAGTTGAGTGCAGTGTTTGCGGAAGCACTATAAATTTTTTATCACTCAGAACCGAATACAAACTTATTTTCTCTGAATAAAATCCGCGTTTAATCTGCGAAATCCGCGATATCTGCGGGAGAAAATTAACTGCATTTATTTCCCGCAGATATCGCGGATTTCGCAGATTAAACGCACATTCAATGTGATTTAAAATTCATTTACTTTTCTAAAAACTTTCCGCGAAAAAAAACGAAACGCTCCCACATTAAATCACTCCCCAACTTTAAATATTGACCTGAATTTTGGTGAGTGGAAATTGGTGAATTGAGAATAGTGGGGTCAAAGGAAAATAAAACCTACAAGATTCTTTCAGAAGTCGCTATCTGCTCTAGAAAAACTTTCTTTATGAAAATAACCGCCGCCATTTTAAAACACCGCAACTTTGAACTTTGAACTTTGAACAAAATCAACATCCAAAATTACAAAACCAGATGGGTGCTTACCGATCACTCATCTGCTTAGAAAACGCCAGCGGATTTGCATTAATGCGATCATATTCTTCGCGTAAAGCAAGTACATCGATTGCTGTATAAATTGCTTCTCGGAAAGAGTCTTCGTTGGCTGTTCCTTTTCCTGCTATGTCGTAAGCTGTACCGTGATCGGGTGATGTGCGGACGATGGATAACCCGGCTGTATAGTTTACACCGCTGGAAAAATTTAAGGCTTTGAATGGTACTAAGCCTTGATCGTGATACATGGCAAGTACAGCATCAAACTTTTTGTAAGTACCTGAACCGAAAAAACCATCAGCTGAATACGGGCCATATACAAACAAACCGTCATCAAAACATTTCTTTATTGCGGGAATGATAATGTCTGTCTCTTCTTTTCCAATCAACCCTGCATCACCTGCATGCGGATTTAATCCCAGTACAGCAATGCGTGGTTTGCGAACACCGAAGTCGCGCTTCAAAGATGAATTCATCAAGCGGATTTTTTTGATGACTTTTTCGATCGTAAGATTTGCTGCAACGTCTTTCACAGGAATATGACCGGATACAACAGCGACTTTCAGATTCTCGCTAACTAAAAACATCAGGTAATCTGTTGAACCAAATTCTTCAGCAAGATATTCTGTATGACCGTTGAATCTGAATTGATCGGACTGTATATTGCTTTTGTTGATCGGTGCTGTTACTAAAACATCAATTTTCCCATCTTTCAAATCAGCAACTGCTGCTTGCAATGAAAGCAAAGCATATTTACCGCCGTCAGCATTTATTTGTCCGAACTCAACCTGAACATCTTCTTCCCAACAATTGATAACATTGGTTTTTCTGAGAATTACTTCTGTAGAATTTTTTACTGTCTGATATTGAAAATCATTTAAGTTTAAAAGCTTACGATGCAATGAAACCATTTTATTGCTAGCGTAAATCACAGGTGTACAGACCTGGTGCATTCTATTGTCGAAGAAGGTTTTTATTATCACTTCCATACCAACTCCGTTAATATCACCGCAACTGATACCAACCTTTATTCTGCCTTCTTGCTCTTGCTGACTCATAGTAAAACCGATTCTTAATTAGGCTGCAAACATACCGTTTCGGCTCGACAAATTCAATGGAATGGTCTGATAAGGTCGAATAAAAGGAAAAATTACACAATTCCCTTGTTCAAACCCTAAATCGACACTAAATTCAGGGAATAGCTGATCATCTACATTTCCAGTGGGGAGAATGAAATCGCCCGCCTAATCCGAAATCCGCATTCCGAAATCCGAAATCCGAAAAAAGTATATATTCAGAAATAAATGACATTTCTCAGCAAATCTTATCGATTAAATTTTTAGATTTACAAATGCCTATGAAAAACAAATTACTCGTCCTCCTATTTGTAGCGATTTCTGCTACTGCTATGTCGCAAACTGCAGTCGATTTCACTGCTAATGATTGCAGCGGAACTTCACATAACTTATTTACCGAACTTGATGCCGGTAAAATAATTGTTCTTGTATGGGTAATGCCATGCAGCTCTTGCATTGCGCCATCTTTAACAACTTACAATGTTGTTCAAAGTTACGGCTCGTCTAATCCAAATACTGTTTTCATGTATTTATGTGACGATTATGCCAACACTACTTGTTCGTCATTAAATAGTTGGGGAAATGCAAATGGGATTATTAATGCTCCAAGATTTTCAAACGCTGCCATAAGTATGACAGACTACGGTGATCCTGCAATGCCTAAGATCGTTGTTTTAGGTGGAACAGATCACAACATTTTTTTTATTGCTGACAATGCAGTAAATGCTACCGACCTTCAAAATGGAATTAACGCAGCATTGCTTTCTGCCAACATCAACGAACAAAGCGGCATTATTTCGTCTTTGGTTGCTTTTCCAAATCCGGCAAGCAACGAAGCCGCCATTAAGTTTAATCTTGCAAAATCAACTGATGTTTCTGTAGAAATTTTTAATCTCGTCGGAAAAAAGGTTGCAACTATTTCGTCAGGAAAACTATCTCAAGGTGAAAATAAAATACAATTGAATACTGCGAGCTATGCATCCGGAATTTATCTCGCTAAATTATCGGATGGAACAAAAAGTAAATTCATGAACTTAGTAGTATCGCATTAATTTACTCTTAAAATTCGTTTTCAACAGCCTACATTGTAATTAATGCAGGCTGTTGTTATAAAAACTAAACTCAAAAATAAATGAAAAGAAATTCTACTTTGAAAGTAATAGCAATCTTTTTTTTCGCCCTTACATTATCAAATTATGCTAGCGCTCAATGCTGTGCCGGCGGAAGCGGAAGTCCGATTGCCGGTGGTGCTTCGCAAGGCGTATTACTTGAAAGACAGGTTGAGATTAGTACGAATTTTCAATTCATTAATACAAATAAATTTTATTCCAAGGATGTCGTTAGTTCTGAAAAAACATTTGATGGCTTTCAAAGCACTTACGAATATTTCCGACTTGCTTATGGTGCATCAAAAAACCTGACCATGTCTGTCGAAAGTGGATATTACTTAAATAAAAAAGAAATCGGCTTAAATGCAAATCCATCCTCTACCTTTGAGTCAAAGGGTTTCGGTGATCTAATTTTATTTCCGAGGTATAATGTCTTTAATAAAACCAAAAATAATCACCGCACAGAAGCAACCATTGGATTGGGCTTTAAAATTCCATTGGGAAGTTACAATGATTCTACAGAAAACATCGAACCGTTCTCAGGACAAACTTATTATGTTACTAAACCAACAGCCGTGCAACTCTCTTCAGGGGCGCAGGATGTAATTTTTTATGCCTTAGTGATAAGAAGTTATACAAAACAAAACTTTCGGGTATTTGCAAATGCATTTTATATAAAAAAGGGAAACAACTCTAATGGTGAGAAGTTAGGTGATTTTGCAAGTGTAAGTTTGTTCGCCGGAAAATCTTTTTTCGAACATCTGGGAATTACATTGCAGGCGCGGTACGAGTTTACAAATATAATGTCAATCAATGACAATATCTTGATGTTCGGCAAACCATCCAACTATAATCCGGAAGCGACCGGTTATAAAAAAGTGTTTATTTCTCCCCAAGTTAGCTACACCAAAGGAAAGTTCACCATTTATGTTTCAACAGATTTACCGGTATATCAATTCTTAAACAGTTCGAAATTCTACACACAGGTTGGCTCGCAGCATCAATCGACTATTGGTGTTTCATTTAAGTTTTTCACACCACCAAGCTCTATTAGTAAAACTGGAGGCACAGGCATCTATTCTTGCCCTATGCACCCGGAAGAAACCAGTGACAAACCTGGTATTTGTTCAAAGTGCAAAATGGATCTGGTAAAAAATGCCAATTGTCCGGATGCGAAGTGACAAAGAGTTCTAAAAAATCACTGCTTCACCAACATTTTCACTTCCTCATGGTCACCGATTTTCATTTTCAGAAAATATGTTCCGCTTTTTAACAGCGAACCATCAAGCGTGAATCGAGAATCGAGAATCGTCTTTTCGAGAATTGTTTTTCCGAGCACATCAAATACTTTGATTGATTCAATACGTTCATTTCCATTTTTAATTGAAATTATAAAACTTTCAGTTGATGGATTTGGATAGATTGTAAATGATTGCTCTATTTCATTTACTACTGTATTTAAATTGAAGGTATTCGGCAACGGATTAAGATCTGAAGGTGTGCAACCTAATTGTGCGAACAAAAAGTTACTTACAAAACGAACGGTTGTATCCATGTACGTTAAATTCGAATAATACGGAACGTGATCTCCTCCGAAATATGTATAAAACTGATTATAAACTCCAATGGTATCTGCATAACCACAAATTGAGTAACTGCCGTCTACTTGCATGATGGGGAATCCCAATAAATTAATTACATCCGTCCCATAAGGAACAACAGCATCAAGGGTACCATGCATTGCTACAAATGGAATGTCGCCGGGTTTAATCCAGGTTTTGTCGCCTAATGCTCCACAAAGATCAACGACTGCATTTACTTCGGAAGAATATCCGCTATTGCCGGTATTTCCTTCGAGATCTCCGAGTGCACTTGTGTCTATAGATGTAGGCAGTTCTGTATATTCATTCATATATGCCATGTGCAATACAGTTAACGCCCCGGCAGAACTTCCTCCTGCATAAATAATATTCGGATCAATTTGAAATGTGTTTGTTGTGGCAGCATCTTTTCTGAAAAAACGAATAGCAGCTTTCATATCCTGAACCGCGCGATATACCGCTTTCGTTGCATTGGCCTGATTAAAAGGGAAACTTACTCCTAAACGATAGTTGATCGATGCACAAACATAACCTCGTTTTGTAAAATTTTCACACAACCGTTGTACATCAAGATCATTTTTTGTTCCACTCAAAAAGCTACCACCATGCGCCCAAACAATCAACGGACGCTGAGCCATAGTGTCTCCTTGCGGCTGATAAACATCCAATGTCAAAACTGTGTTTGTACCATTATAATCAGCATTTGCACCATAGACGACATCTAAGGTTGTGTCGAACGATGAAAACACTTCTGTATCGAAGCGTGGTGAAGAACAATCGACTGATTGCGCATTTGAAATAACAATAGCAGAAAAGAAAGAGAATAAGAGAGTAGCGGTTTTTTTCATGGGGGCGATAATTATTGGGGGAAGATAGGGTTTTTTCTATTCAAGATTAAGATTAAAGAAATCTCAAATGTGCTTTTCAATAAATATTAAAAAAAAGCGGAATAAAATAAAATACACTCTCTACCAACGCAAAGCGGACTACCCTTTTGGATAGTCCGCTTCACTAATTTGGGACTTAATTTTATTGCAAAGAAATTCTTTTACTAACAGTTCCTTTGTCAGTAGTAATTCTAACGATATAAATTCCGCTGGAAAGATTTCCGCGATTGAATGTTAATGTAGAGCCGGAAAGTTTTTCTTTTTTCCAGACTGATTTACCTGTGATATCAGCTAGCTCAACTTTAGTGATGTCTAATTTTGCATCTGCAGAAATTGTAAATTGAGAAGAAGCAGGATTCGGATAGACTGCTAAGATGCTTCCAAGATTTGTTTCATTGATTCCATCAGGAAGTCCTAAACAATAAACGATACGTGGATTCACATAATTCTGAATGGTGTCGATGTATGCTAAAGCTTTTGCTTTTGACATATCAGGATTTGTTCCTAAACCATTCATGTAAGCTTGAGTACCTGCAGAAGCAGCAAGACCAACTGCCTGAGCGTATACTGTCAAAGCTGTTGAATCATACCATTCCCATGGACCAGCTTCGCCCGGAGCGAAAGGAGGTGTTGGACGAAGGAATGGATAAAGTCCATCTTCTCCGCCATTGATACCATTTGCTGTTGTTGTATAAACGTCTGTGAAACCGGCTGCGTTGAAGCAAGCATTGTTTCCAAGAAGATTAGATTTAATGATTACTGTTTGGCTACCACTAACGTCCACTACGAATTGAGGTGGAGTTGTTGGAACGTAAACCGGGCCATCGCCATAAGGAGCAAATGGATCATTCAATACATGGAATGCTACCATTGGAGCATCACCTGCTTCTAACCAAGAGCTATCACCTAAAGCTCCGCCCATATTAAATACAAAACGGATATTAGAACTATAACCAACGTGATTGTTTGGGTTGTTTAGCAAAGCAATTCCACCATAGCTATCAAAATCGCCAAGTAAAGATTGGTTTACATACGGCTGACCAATCTGAAAACCATATGTTGCATTTGTTGTGCTTGACAAGAATTTCGAAAGTTGAATTTCAGCTGGCTTGTCTAAAGTTGCATAAGCCATAGCAATATAACCACCTGTTCCTTGTCCACCTAGGATGATGTTGTTAGTATCAACACCATAAGTGTTACCGGTAGCTGC
>CAYHCU010000153.1:0-7521 GCA_964355035.1 uncultured Flavobacteriales bacterium
TAATTTTGAATTGAGTAATTAAAAACGGTCAACCTTATTTAGGCATTGACCTTAAGTCACCACTCACCACAAACCACTTACCAATAAAAAAAATGCAAAAATTAACCGAAAACGCTGTAAAATGTTATCACTGTGGTGATACTTGTCGCGATGAAATTATTGTTGCTGACGAAAAGAAATTTTGCTGCGATGGCTGTAAATTGGTCTATGAAATTCTAAATGAAAATAACCTTTGTACTTATTATAATTTTAATGAAACTCCCGGTATTTCACCCACTAAAACAGCTAGCGATAAACGATTTGCTTACCTGGATGAGAAAGGTGTGAAAAATAAATTGATTCAGTTTTCTGATGGTACAACTTCTTCTGCTACATTTTTTATCCCACAGATGCATTGTAGTAGTTGTATTTGGTTGTTGGAAAATCTAAATCGAATTAATGATTTAATTACCCGTTCAAGAGTTGATTTTCTAAGAAAAGAAGTGCATATCTATTTCAAGGAGGATAATTTTTCTTTGCGCAAACTAGTAGAATTGCTTTCTACTATTGGTTATGAGCCTCAAATACGACTGGATGACCTGGATAGTAAACGCAAAGTTGTCAAGGATCGTTCTGCTATTTATCGGATTGGTGTTGCAGGTTTTTGCTTTGGAAATATTATGCTGTTCAGTTTCCCGGAATATTTTTCGCTCGCTACTTCAAATGAAAAAAATTACGGCAACATTTTTAATTACCTAAATTTTGTACTGTCACTACCTGTCTTGTTTTATTGCAGCGTTCCTTTTTTTCGTTTCGCTTTTCAAAGTCTTAAACAAAAGTTTTTAAATATTGATGTGCCTATTGCCTTGGGAATTTTTATCATGTTTGTAAGAAGTAGTTATGAAATTATTTCCGGTACCGGTGCCGGATATATGGATACAATGGCAGGTCTTACATTTTTTATGCTCATGGGAAGATATTTCCAAAATAAAACCTATGATACTCTTTCTTTCGATCGTGATTATAAATCGTTTTTCCCTATTTCTGTTATGTGTAAAAGAAACGGCACTGAAACCTCAATTCCTGTCTCTGATATTCAAGTGGGCGATAGAATCATTATCCGGAATGAAGAATTGATTCCTGCCGATTCTGTGATCATTAATGGAGATGCTGGTGTTGATTATAGTTTCGTGACAGGAGAAAGCGCTGTTGTAAATAAAAGAGTAGGCGATTTATGCTATGCGGGAGGAAAACAAAAAGGTGCTGCTATCGAACTTGAGGTGGTTAAAAAAGTCGAACAAAGCTACCTCACTCAATTATGGAATAACGAGGCTTATGTTAAAAAAACAGAGAATACCTCTTTTCAACAACTGGTAAATAAAATTAGTCATTATTTTACTATCGCTATTCTTGTCATCGCTCTTTCTGCTTTAGGTTATTGGATATTTAAAAATAAAGCAGCAGTTGGTTGGGATGCTTTTACTGCCGTTCTAATTATTGCTTGCCCTTGTGCCCTTGCAATTTCTTCTCCATTTACGCTCGGAAACATTTTGCGAATTTTCGGCAGAAACAAATTTTATCTGAAAAATTATGCTGTTATCGAAAAACTTGCAAAAGTGGATACTATCGTCTTTGATAAAACCGGTACATTAACGGCAAACAATATGTCGGAAGTTCACTTTCAAGGCTCGTTAAACGAAGATCAGCAATATAAAATTTATTCAATTGCATTTCATTCTTACCATCCATTAAGTAGGATGATATATGAATCTTCTAAATTTAATTCACGAGCAAATGTGAAAAATTTCAAGGAGTGGAGTGGAAAGGGGTTTACCGGTGAAATAGATGGACAGGAAATTAAAATGGGGTCGTCTCTTTTTGTGACAGGTAAATTGTCGACGCAAAATGAAACGGAAGTACATGTTGCTATTAATGATTCTTATTTGGGTTATTTCTCTTTTCAAAATTTGTATCGCACCGGAATTGATAAGATGATTTTAGCGCTTCAGAAAAAAAACTACTCTTTATTTGTTTTGTCAGGAGATCATTCCGGCGAAAAAGATAATTTGACGAAATTGTTTGGACCAAAATCTGAATTGATGTTTGAACAGTCCCCTGCCGATAAACTTGATATGGTTCAGAAGCTTCAAAAAAAGAATTGCAATGTGTTAATGATTGGTGATGGTTTAAATGATGCAGGAGCTTTGCTTCAGTCGAACGTTGGAATTTCGGTGGCTGACAATGTCAATAATTTTTCTCCTGCCTGCGATGCAATCATCGACGCTACTAAGCTCCATTCAATTCCGGGAATCCTTAATGTGGCCAAGGCAAGTAAAAAAATTATTTATGGGAGTTTTGCTATTGCTCTAGTTTATAATTTATTCGGCCTTTATTTCGCTGTACGAGGCGAGATGAGCCCCGTCTTTGCTGCTATCTTAATGCCTGTTAGTAGCGTGACCATTATTTCGTTTACAACATTACTTTCCAGATTGGTTGGAAGAAGACAAAAATAAATTTCAGGGTTAATTATTTTTACTACTTTAACCCCCGTAATCTATGTTAGCTTATATGATATAAATCATATTTAATTTTGATTCGAATCATTCGGCCAACTATATACTAATTCTATTTTTAACTCAGAAATTTTAACAATATGAGTGTAATATTCCTCTTGATTCTTATTAGCCTTATTTTGGCTGTCGCTTTCTTGATCGCTTTCATTTGGAGCGTGAAAGATGGCCAGTTTGACGATGATTACACTCCCTCTGTTCGAATACTATTTGATGATGAAATAAATACTAACCGGAAAACAAACGAAGATTTATGAATATAGAAAAATTTAGCTACGACAATAAAATTGTCCGCAATTTTGCAGTTGCGACGGTCGTCTGGGGAATTGTTGGAATGCTTGTCGGATTAATTATTGCACTACAATTAACGAGCGCAAGATTTAATTTTGGCCCAATCGGAAATTTTGGTCGCTTAAGACCACTTCATACAAATGCAGTCATTTTTGCCTTTGTCGGAAACGGTCTCTTTATGGGTATTTATTATTCCCTCCAACGATTAGTGAAGGCCCGAATGTTTAGTGATCTCCTTAGCAAAATCCACTTCTGGGGCTGGCAGTTGATCATTGTTTCCGCTGCGCTAACGCTTCCTTTAGGAATCACCACAAGTAAAGAATATGCTGAATTAGAATGGCCAATTGACATTATGATCGCTCTAATTTGGGTCGTTTTTGCAATCAACCTGTTTGGAACTATCATTAAACGTCGAGAACGTCATTTGTATGTTGCTGTCTGGTTCTACATTGCTACGGTTGTTACGGTTGCTGTCTTGCATATCGTGAATTCATTAGCGCTTCCGGTTTCTTTGTTTAAAAGTTATTCCGTTTTCGCCGGCGTACAAGATGCTTTAGTTCAATGGTGGTATGGTCATAATGCTGTGGCTTTCTTTTTAACTACTCCGTATTTAGGAATGATGTATTATTTTATTCCTAAAGCCGCAAATCGCCCGGTATACTCTTACAAACTTTCTATAATTCACTTCTGGGCTTTGATCTTCCTCTATATTTGGGCAGGCCCTCATCATTTATTATATACTTCTTTACCTGATTGGGCACAATCACTCGGCGTAGCTTTTAGTATTATGCTTATTGCTCCTTCATGGGGTGGTATGATTAACGGCTTACTTACGCTTCGTGGTGCCTGGGATAAAGTTCGCGAAAGTATTGTATTGAAATTTATGGTCGTTGCTGTTACCGCTTATGGTATGTCAACGTTTGAAGGTCCAATGCTCTCTCTGAAAAATGTAAATGCTATTGCCCATTTTACGGATTGGATCGTTGCTCACGTACACATTGGCGCACTTGGTTGGAATGGTATGTTGACATTTGGTATTTTGTACTGGTTGATCCCTCGAATTTACAATTCAGAACTACACTCTAAAAAATTGGCAGGCTTCCATTTCTGGATTGCTACTCTCGGTATAATATTCTATGCAGTTCCATTGTATTGGGCAGGATTTACTCAATCTCTAATGTGGAAAGAATTTACTGCTGAAGGAATTCTTAAATATCCAAACTTCCTTGAAACTGTCGTTCAGATTATTCCGATGTATCAACTTCGTGCTTTTGGTGGTACATTATATTTAATTGGGGCTTTGGTAATGGTTTACAATCTTTGGAAAACTGCAGCTGCAGGAAAGTTAATTGCAAACGAAGAAACTTCTGCTCCTGCATTAGAAAAACTTACTGCTGAGCCACATGGTCACTGGCACCGCTGGATTGAAAGACGTCCTGTGCAAATGCTTATTATTAGTCTCGTCCTGATTTTAATTGGCGGTATGGTCGAAATTATTCCAATGCTTACTATTAAATCTAATATCCCAACAATTGCCAGCGTGAAGCCTTATACTCCTTTGGAATTACAGGGAAGAGATATTTATATCCGCGAAGGTTGCTATACCTGCCACTCTCAAATGGTTCGCCCTTTCCGTAGCGAGACTGAACGTTATGGCGAATATTCAAAAGCAGGTGAATTTGTTTATGATCACCCTTTCCAATGGGGATCTAAACGCACCGGTCCGGATTTAGCAAGAGAAGGATTAAAATATCCTAACTCCTGGCACTATAACCACATGCTCGACCCAACTACAATGTCACCGGGTTCTATTATGCCTTCTTATGACTTCTTAATAAATGATGATCTGGATACTTCTTTAACTGCTGCAAAAATTAATGTCATGAGAAAACTTGGTGTTCCTTATGACAATGACTTTGATAAAATTGCAAATCGTGAATTAGTGAAACAAGAAAATTTAATTAGCAACGAACTCGCTACAGCAGGCGTAAAAGTTGCTCCTAATAAAGAAATTGTTGCGCTAATTGCTTATCTGCAAAGATTGGGAATAGATATAAAGGGTGAAAAATTAAATGCAGTAAAATAATTCTAAAAAAAGTATCATGTTTAAAGATTATTTAAAAGGAATAGACGGGATAGCAAATTATCCAATGTTCTCTCTTTTGGTTTTCTTCGTTTTTTTCATAGCTGTCTTTGTTTGGGCTTTCAAAGCTAATAAGGAAGATCTTGAAAAAATTAGTAGAATACCATTAGAATCTGACGATAACTCTTATCCAAATTCAAAATTATAAGACTATGAAAATGTTTAAAAATAATTTAAGGAAAATATTAGTGCCAATTGCTGTGGTTTTCTCGCAAGTGAATTCCTTTGGACAAGATGCAGCTGCTGTAGCCATTAAACCGGAAGTTTCAAAAGTACCGGATATGTTTTTTGATCCGATTACCTACCTCTGGATTCTTTTGGGTGCAATAATCTTGTTGACAATTTATACTATGTCACATACGATTACTGTTCTTACTCGTATCGTGGAAGGTCGTCCGGCAAGCGAGGACGAAAAAATTCAGGAATCCATTCAAATTGCAAAAAGACAATCTGTTTTTAGTAAATTAATGCATGCTCTGGTAGGCTCTGTTCCTATTGAGAAAGAAAGAGATGTTTTACTTGATCACGATTATGATGGTATTCATGAGCTCGATAATCAATTGCCACCTTGGTGGAAGTATGGTTTTTATCTTACAATCGTTTTTGCTTTTGTTTATCTGGTTAATTTTCACGTTTCAGGTTCCGGAAAATTGCAAATAGCGGAGTATAACGATGAAATGATGAAGGCTGATTTGGAAACGAAAAAACGAAATGAAAGCAATACAAATAATGTTACTTTTGAGTCAGCGAAATTACTTACTGACGCTACGGCCCTTTCTTCAGGTAAAGATATTTATATTAATAAGTGCAAAGTATGCCATGGCGATTTTGCTCAAGGAGTAGTTGGCCCGAATCTTACAGATGAATTCTGGATTCATGGTGGTGGAATTAGTAATCTCTTTAAAACTATAACTGATGGCGTTCCTGCAAAGGGTATGATTAGTTGGAAAGCTCAATTAACTCCAATTGCTATTCAGGAAGTTGCTAGCTATATTCTTTCATTACAGGGCTCAAATCCTGTAGGTGCTAAGCCGCCACAAGGCGATAAATGGGTGGCTGTTGTTGATACTACATTGAAAGCTGGAACTTCTGTAGTAGATAGTTCCAAATCAGTTGCTCAAATTAAATAACGTTCATGCATAGTGAAGTAAAGGATGAATCTTTTCGCGATACCATTGCGACAATTGCTGAAGACGGAAATCGTGCCTGGATTTATCCTAAGAAACCAATAGGGGAGTTATACAATAAAAGAACTGTAGTCAGTATTATTTTACTGACTCTTCTTTTTTCAGGTCCTTTCATGAAATGGAATGGACATGCTATGTTCCTTTTTAATGTTCTTGAAAGGAAGTTTATTTTATTCGGAATTCCTTTTTGGCCACAAGACTTTTTTCTGTTTGTTCTTGCAATGCTTACTTTTTTGGTATTCATTATTCTCTTCACTGTCGTGTTTGGTCGTGTTTGGTGTGGTTGGGCTTGCCCTCAAACAATTTTTATGGAAATGGTGTTCAGAAAGATTGAATACTGGATTGAAGGTGACCAAGCGCAACAAAAACAACTTCACAATGCACCATGGACTGCCAATAAAATTCAAAAAAAGTTAACTAAACATGGTATTTTCTTTTTCATCGCTTTTTTGATTGCGAATACTTTTTTATCCTATATCATAGGAGTTGATCAAATGAAGTTGTTAGTCACTGAAGGCTCGGATTTACACATGGCCGGTTTTATTGCCTTATTAGTCTTTACCGCTGTTTTTTATGGTGTATATGCCCGTTTCCGAGAACAAGTATGTATTGTCGTTTGCCCTTATGGTCGCTTGCAAGGTGTTCTCTTAGATAGAGATTCTGTTGTTATTGCTTACGATTATTCCCGTGGCGAGCCTCGAGGCAAAATTCATAAGAATGAAAATCGTAGCATAGGTGATTGCATCGATTGCCATCAGTGTGTTAGCGTTTGTCCGACCGGTATTGATATCAGAAATGGAACCCAGTTGGAATGTGTTAATTGTTCTGCTTGTATCGATGCTTGTAATTCTATTATGGAGAAAGTAAATTTTCCAAAAGGATTGATTCGTTATACTAGTGAAAATAGTATCGCTGATAAAAAGAAATTCAGTGTCTCAACGAGAATTATTGCTTATGCTGTCGTTTTGTTTTTGCTTCTTACCTCTTTAATCGTTTTACTCTCCCTGCGTACAGATGTAGATTCAACCATTATGAGAACTCCCGGACTTTTATATCAGATGCCGGATAGCAACCATGTTAGTAATCTTTACAATATCGAATTGGTGAATAAGACTTTTCATGATCTAAATATTAAGGTAGTTCTTAACAAGCCTGAAGGTGAAATAAAGTTTATTGGCAATGAAATTACTTCATTAAAAAAGGATGGTGTGTCAGGAGGCGTATTTTTTGTTATCTTACCTCAAAGTGAACTGACCGGAATTAAAACGCCTGTTTTTATAAATATTATTTCCGGAAATGAGGTTGTTGGTAAAATCAAGACCAATTTCCTTGGACCTGCTCAGAATTAATT
>CAYHCU010000154.1:0-7370 GCA_964355035.1 uncultured Flavobacteriales bacterium
ACCGACATTAACAGCTACGTTGAGTATTTCCGCACCCTTGCCAGTGAGCACAAGGGAATCAATGATTTCTACATGATGGATATCAACGAGCCACTTAATGCCCTACGGTCAAGCATCAAATACCCTGCACTGATACTGACCAGTCTTTCCGGAAACTTTGAAGCTTCAAACCTTGATAATATCCTGGATTCCGTCAATGGCGGCTTCCTGATTATCGGCCACTTGGATAAGGTCGATAACTTTTCCGCCGAAATGCTGCTTATTTCAAAGATGAAACAAATCGGAACCGATATAATCGCCCGGATGCTGCAAGACCACTTGAAATGTGAACACTTAGCTCTTAAAGCCATTCCCGGGTTCAATATCAATACAGTAACTTATGAGACACTGGGGCCGGTGTTTGATAATGATTTTGGCATCATGTTTTCAATGAAAATAATTGAGATACTATCTCTTGAATATGATTCTTCTGTCTGGAAAGTGGTATAATTTTTCTTAAGAATTATATTATTTTCAATTGTTTCGCTATTTTTCTCCGAAAAAGTTTGCTTCTAAATTTTTTTCGTATTTTTGACATACCACTATTGTCTAAAGATGCAGTATTCAAGTCTTTCCTGTCTTTTATTTTTTATCCCTAACTGTAAGTGTGTATCCTATCTTTTACAAGATTATAAACCATCATTTCTAACAAACTAAGCACTATGAAAAAGAAATTAGTCATCATCTCACTGGTTGTTGTAATCATAATAGCAGCAGTTGTAGTTCTCTTTAAGACGGGTGTTTTTGACAAAATCTTCAACAGATCATCTAATAAAATCAGCTATATTGCTTTCAAGAAAGATGCTGATGATCGTTGGGGCTTGATGGATATGAATGGGAAAATTTTAGTTGAAAAGGAATGGGAAAAAGAACCTTCTTTTGCTACTTGTGGCATTGTTCGAGTGAAGAATAAAGAAGGGCTATATGAATTTTATACGGCTGAGGCCAAACCAAAAAAAATTGGCAAAGAATATAAATCTGCTGGGCTCTTTTCTGAAAACATGACTGCTGTTTCCGAAGAGGATAATCCAATAGCCTTTATAGATGTTACTGGCAAAGTAATTTTTATTATAAAGGAACTTGACGGTGAACTTGTTGATAAGGTTGGGTATTTTGTTGATGGGTTGGCAAGGTTTAAAACAATAAATAAAAAATGGGGTTTTTTTAATAATGAGGGTAAGGTCGTTATAAAAGCCAAATATGATTATGTTACAGATTTTAAGGAAGGCCTAGCTCAAGTTGGAATTAAGGAATTAAAAAATAAAGACAGTATTGAGCTTGGTTATATTTTCAAGTATGGTTTTATAAATGAAAAAGGGGAGGACGTAATAAAAATTAAAAAGGGAATTGTTTATGGTTCTCCTGGGAGCGGACTAATTGCATTTTGTGACAATGAAAAGAATTATGGTTTTATCGATTTCAAAGAAGAGAAAATAATTAAGCCAGATAAGGATTTTCATAAGGTCACATCATTTAACGGAAATTTTGCGAGTTTTTCAGATGGAGAAAAGTGGGGAATTATTGATAAAGAAGGAAAAACAATTGAAAGAGCTAAATATGATTTTGCATATTGTTCAAATAATATTATTTATATCAATGATAATAAAAAGATTGGGTTCCTGAGTACTGATGGCAAGGAGCTTATAAAAACTCAATATGATGAGGGTCTTCCATTTATAGATAACACCACGATTGTTCAGGATGGAAAATCCTTCATTCTTATCGATAAGAAAGGTGTTCAAGTTGGAAAAGATGATTATGATTCAATTGGAGACATGATCAAATTGTTCAGTTATTTCAATTATGGTGATGATGAGATGGTCCAGAGCAATTATTTTGATGCAAATTCAACAGTAAATGCTGTTTTAAAGTCAATTAGTTCATCAGAGGTCAATGGAGATGGCAAAAATTCTTCAATTAAAGATATAATGGCAAAGCTTGAGGTTAAAGAAGAAGATCTCAGTAATTCTTCTGAAAGCCTCAAGTCAACAAGTAAAGAAATCACCAGTAATGTCAGTTATGTAATTAATTATACTTTTGATGAGAATGTCAAATCTCCGATAAAAGTAAGGCGAACAAGCGGTTCGGGTTATTGGGCTTATTCTTATGACGATATTGTTGGGTATAAACTCAATGAACAGGCACGTTTAAAGTATATTAATTATTTTATAAAACTCTCAGACAATGCAGTTGGCAAAGGCGATGCCCTTGGTAAGCTAATTAAAGATAAATTTGAAAAAGCAGGTTTTAAGTATGATGCTGCCGAATCAACAGATAAAAAATATTGCTTTAAAAATGATGCTGGCAAACTTAATGGCTTAATTACTATAGAACCGGAAGAAGTATATTTTGGAATAGTTATTGAATAATGACCAAATCAATGATTAAATATATTTCTGCTTTTCAGGCCTTGGTTTTCTTTCTTCTTCTGCAAAATCTGCAAGCACAGGACATCACGTTTGCAGACTTAGGAATTCTGCAATCCCATCCTCTCGATTATAATATTGATTATTTGAGTCGAAGAGGATGGGAGTTTAATTCATCCAAGGTTGAAACTGATTCTATTGGTGAGACCTATAAACAAGCGACATGGTCTTTAAACAAAAGTTCCTATACTGATAAAGCAGAAGGTTGGCTTTATTTGCATATGTACCAGGGTAATGAGAATATTTTGGTTTATCAAGCCTCTAAAGCTGATTATGAATCCATTAAAGAGGAGGTGAAAAAAACCAGTTTTTCTCTAGTTAAATCAGATGTTTCTGATAATCGATTGTTTAACGTTTATGAAAATGGGAATTATCGTGTTCTTTTTGAAACCAGTAAATCGAAGAATACTGATTATGATTATTCCTCTAGTTCGGATGAACTCTATTACACCATAACAATAATTAATTATTCTGAATATTTGAATCGAATTGCTGCATATGGGGTCTTGCAAGCAAAATTAAAAGAGAACGCAAGAATTGCAGAACAACAACGATTAGAGGCTATTGCAGCAGAAGAGAAGAGGAAGTTTCAACTGTTCCAAACAGAAAGGAAATCAACAGTCTATGATTATTCAGTGACAAATCCAGCGCAATATGAAAAAATTAGAAATTCCATAACTCAAAAAATCAGAAATGAAGTAAGTGTAATTCCAAATGGTGCGGCAATTACTATGGACTTGATTTTTGTGGTAGATACTTTAGTAAATACTTCATATGATTTTTCTGTACAGTCATCAAATAATGATGCCTTGTTAGGTAAGATTAAGTCATTTTGTAAGGAATTTGAGTTACAACCAGCGTCAAAAAATGGTTATTCTGTAAAAGCACAAGCTGTATATAAAATTAATATTCTGGTTGACAATCAAATAGTTGAAGTGCGTAAAAATAATGTAGAAACGAGGTTTGTCAGCGCAAACGGTGCTAAATATTCATCAGAGATTAATTCTCTTATATCATCTGCCCCGATGGGTTGTTTTAAAATATCTATTTCAAAGAGAGAAGTAAATGGATCTGATTTTTCTAGCAATAAAATTATTTCGTACTCTGCAATCGGTGGTCCTACAAATGGTTTCAGGTCTTTGCTAATCCCAGGATGGGGAGTCAGCAGGGTATCAGGAGGGCAAAAAAGCGGTCTTGTTTCAGCTATCACTGTCTATGGTCTAATTGCTACCAGTGCTATTTTTAAAATTTATTCTGATTCAGAGTACAAAAATTACCACGGTGCAACTGATCAAAGTGAAATGGATTCGCATTATCAAAACGCTAATTTTTCAAACAAAGCGTTTTTAATTTGTGCCGGAACCGCTGCTACTGTATGGCTCTTAGATGTTATTTTAGTGACTGCTAAAGGTTTCAAAAACAACAAGGAGTCTCGCTCATTTAAAAAGAGTTTTAGCATTTATTACAATCCTGAATTTCATCAAACAGGTCTTGCACTTAAATTCAATTTTTAACCATGAAAGAATTTGTAAAAATTTATTTTCTTGCATTTCTCATACTTCTTACTTCGTGCGTTAAATTGGAATGGGATTTAAAACGAGATAACCCTGGAGATACTAATCAAAACATAAATGGTGATGCTCCATTCATAAAATTTAGCAAATTTGAGGTTGTAGCTGATAATAATGGCGACGGAGTCGTCAATAAGGGTGAATCTATTAAACTAAAGGTTTTTCTTAAAAATACAGGAAGAACACAAGCAAATGTAGTCAGAGCAGCCATTACAACGTCTAATAATTACATTTCGAGCTTATTACCTACAACCCCTGTTCCGTACAATAATTCTAGTTCTTATTATGATTACATAGCGTCTGGTGACGAACGCTATGGTTATTTCGCTGGTGCATATCCTGATTATACTTTAAGTTTTAATGTCTCGGATTTAACTCCTAATGGTTCCGTTATAATTTTTAATCTTTCTATATCAGATGAATCTGGTAATACTTGGAGTGACCAATTCACAGTCACAGTAAGTGCAACAGGTGCAAACATTAAATTTAGCAAATTTGAGGTTGTTGCAGATAATAATGGCGATGGAATAATAAATAAAGGTGAAGCTATTAAATTGAAAGTCTATCTTCAAAACCAAGGATCCAGTGATGCGAACAAGGTCAGAGGTACAATCACAACTTCAGACAGTTATATTTCAAACCTTGTACCCACAATACCTGTACCATATAATAACTCAAGCTCATATTATGATTATATTCCTATTGGTTCTGAACGATATGGTTATTTCGCAGGAGCATATCCAGATTATACTTTGAGTTTTACGGTTTCTAGCTCAACTCCACCAGGAACTAGCATAACCTTTAACGTTGCCATCACTGACGAAACAGGTAATTCCTGGAATGATACTTTTATAATAACTGTAGTTGCAACAGGTGCAAACATTAAATTTAGCAAATTTGAAGTTGTTGCAGATAATAATAGTAATGGGATCGTCAACATTGGAGAATCAATTAAACTAAAGGTATATTTACAAAATATTGGTTCAAGTGACGCAAATAAAGTTAGGGGAACAATAACATCTTCAAGTGGTTATATCTCAAGTTTAGTGCCTACAACGCCTGTACCATACAATAATTCAAGTTCATATTATGATTACATTCCGATTGGATCTGAGCGTTTTGGATTTTTTGCAGGGAGTTATCCTGATTATACACTAAGTTGTAAGATTTCAAATAGTATTCCTTCTGGCACTAATATTCCTTTTACCATTGCTATTACCGATGAAACCAATAATGTTTGGTCAGATTCCTTTTCCGTAACAGTCTATTAATCAATATAGAGCTACTTTATGAAATTCCAATCAGATAACATGCTCTAATTCTTAAAATAACTAAAATGTCATTAATCAACTGTTCTGAATGTGGGTTTCAGGTTTCAGAATTTGCTACTTCATGTCCAAAGTGTGGCAATCCAATTTTAGTTGATACGAAAATCCATAAAGAAGTAGAACCCACTCCCACAGTTCAGGAGAATATTTCGAAGGATTCGACTCCCAAAGAAAAAAAGAATAGCCGATCCTATTCTGTTCCAATTACTTTTTTTGTACTCAATTCAATCGCTTTAATTGCAACATTACCATTTCATTATGTTCCAAGTCGATCAAGAGTTTTTACAAAGGATCATTTAACTCTAAGCTATACCATTATTACTGAGGAAGATATTGAAAATTTAATAAAAAGGTACAACGAAAGCTCGTTTTTTGAGAAATTAAGTCTTCAGGACGATGCACTTGTGAAAAAATTGTTTGAAAACGGAATTATCGTACATAAATCCAAAAATGACGAAGGAACAAGTTATGGGAGTAGGGAAGATGAAGAGAAAAGAATTGCTGATTCAATTCGACAATCAGATTCACTAGCCATGGATTCCGCTGAGAGACAACGAGTCCAGGATTCTATTGATAATTCAAGAAGAAATGATAATTCCGGTTCAAATTCAGATGCTTCAATCAGTAATAGGGTTAAAATTCTGATTGATAATTATTATTATTCCGCCAAGACAAAGGATTTTCAAAATCTCACCAATTTATTTAGTAATCCTGTTGAACGGTATTTCAGTTTATACAACATTTCCCCAGAGCAAATAATCAAAGACCAGAAGCAGTATTCGCAAAAATTTGAATTTTCTTCAACATCTGTTGATTTTAGTTCTCTTAAAATTGAGACTTACGGATCAAGAGATCGTTTTGATGTAAATTTTGAGCTTATAATTGTTGTCAAGAATTTGAAAACAGGAACTAAAACCAAATTCAACGAAAGTATCAATATGAAACTAAATTCAGATTTTAAAATATTTTACATTACAGAAAAAATAAATTCAAAAGAAGTTCTCATCAACTAGAATCTCTAAAACCATTAATCTTAATAAATATGGCTTTAATTACATGTCCTGAATGTGGAAACTCGGTATCTGATAAAGCAGAGAAATGTCCTCAATGTGCATATCCTATTAATAAATCCAATAGTACAATACATCCTCCAAATAATATTAAAACGGAAGTTGTTGTCAAACCAAAAGAAGGTTGTTTTTTACAGACATTAAATGCTGGTTGCATGATAGTCGCTGTCATTCTTGGAATCATTGGTCTTATTGTTCTTGTTGGATTATGTAGCCATTAATTAAAACAGAATTTCTTTTTCCTTTCCTTGTTCTTGTCCTTTACATTTCCTTGCATTGTTCATTTCTTTGCTCAATGCAAAGTTCCCAACCCTACCTTTCTGAACGTGAAATAGCCCAGGCCTGGGCAAAGATCACCATTATCAAATGGAAGAAGAAACTTGCTTCCAATAAAATTGGTGATACCGGTACTCTGCTTAAAAGTTTCAAATATGATGTCCTTGCATCGGCACAGGGAAATGTGTTGAAGATCACCCTGCTTTTCGAGTATTATGGTCGCTTTGTCGATATGGGTGTTGGCAAAGGAGTCAAGATCGGCGATGTGAAAGAATCCATCACTTCCCGCAAACTTGACGGTAAAATGCTGGGGAATCGAAGGAGGCCAAAGAAATGGTATTCCAAGACATTTCATGCTGAAGTCATGAAGCTGAGTGAAATATTTGCCAAAGAGTACGGCCATAGAGGTGTGATCGCTATCACCGAGAATGTATCCGATAAATCAATTACCAATGGCTAAAAACGAAACGTCCACCGCCACCGTCATATTTAACGGTGAAAAAGCCAATGCCACCCTGAAACAGTTAGAGGCAGAAGCCAGGAAACTAAATGCAGAACTGCGCCAATTGAATGTAAACTCCAAAGAATTTGGCGAAAAGGAGAGGGAGTTTCAGAAAGTAAATGGCAGGCTAAAAGACCTCCGGGGAGAAATTAACCAGA
>CAYHCU010000155.1:0-7335 GCA_964355035.1 uncultured Flavobacteriales bacterium
CCGAACTGTTGAGAGCAATCGACTCTTCCGGTTTTTGAACGTAACGAAGTTTGTCGAAGCCAAATGGATCAGGATCATTACGAAGTGATTTTAGAATTTCACCGTTGAAACATTCAGGATGCGCTCTCATAATAGAAGTTGCATTGACAGAAAGAGGGCTGTCAACATAGACAGGAATGTTTGGAAGTAATCCGGCATTCTTGAGATTATTTAATACATAAACCACCTCTTGAGTTCTGCCTAAACTGAAAGCAGGAATAATAAGTTTTCCTTTTTTTTCCACACAGGTGTTTCGAACGATCTCAAGTAATTTTTTTTCCGTATTTTCAGTTGAATCATGTAAACGATTACCATAAGTGCTTTCACAAATAATATAATCGGCCTGTGGGAAAACATCAGGAACTTTTAAAATTTTATCACCCGGTCTTCCTATATCACCGGTAAATGTGAGTCTGAATTCTTTTCCCTCTTCTTTGATTCTGAGATTAACTGCAGCAGCTCCGAGAATGTGGCCGCTATCGGTAAATGTCAGATGGATATCGGGAGCGATTTCAACTTCTTTACGATAGGGTAGACTGTACAGTAATTCCAGTGCTTCATCAACATCGTTAATGTCGTATAGAGGTTCAAATGGTTTCTTGTTTTGAGACTCTCTTTTTCGATTGACGTATTTCAAATCATTCTCTTGAATGTGAGCTGTATCGGCCAACATGATTGCTGCTAAATCATGTGTCGCAGCGGTACAGTAAATTTTTCCTTTGAAACCTTGCTTTACCAAATAGGGAATATTGCCGGAATGGTCTATATGCGCATGGGATAGAATTAAAATATCAACTTCATTCGGATCAAATCCCATGTGACGATTTAATTCATCTGTTTCTTGTCCCATTCCCTGAAAAAAACCACAATCTAATAGGATGTTAAAACCGTTTTTTAAAGTTAAAAGATGTTTACTGCCCGTTACTGTTCGGGCTGCGCCGTGAAAGGAGATTTTCATTTTCTCTTGGTAATTGGTGAGTAGTAAGTAGTAATAGGAGGGATTTTGTAAATTTAATGTAAATTTGCGAGGAATTAAAAATCTATCATCCTTATTCAGCGATCGTCATTTTACTCACCAATTACTACTCACCACTCACCACAATGAAATTAGACATACTAGCCTTTGGAGCTCATCCTGACGATGTTGAATTAAGTGCATCAGGGACGCTTATTAACCATATTAAAATGGGTTATAAGTGTGGCATTGTAGATCTTACTAATGGAGAGTTAGGAACGCGTGGAACTGCCGAAACCAGGAAATTAGAGGCTGAGGCTGCAAGTAAAATTCTTGGTGTTCAAGTCAGAGAAAATTTGAATATGGCAGATGGTTTTTTTGAAAACAATCGTGAACATCAATTGGAAGTAGTGAGAATGATCCGTAAATATCAACCAAGAATCATTTTATGCAATGCCGTTAGTGATCGTCATCCGGATCACGGACGTGCTTCCGCTCTAGTAAGTGAGGCCGCTTTTTTAGCGGGATTAATAAAAGTTGAAACTAGTGATGCAGGTGTAAGCCAACAGAACTGGAAAACCAAGGCCGTTTATCATTACATTCAAGATCGATATACTCAGCCTGATTTTGTAGTGAATATTTCAGACTGCTGGGAACAAAAATTAAATTCCATTATAGCCTACAAGACACAGTTTTATCAACTTGCTTCAACTGAGCCTGAGACAGCAATTTCCACAAAGGAATTTCTGGATTTTTTAAAAGGTCGGGCAAGTGAATTTGGACGTCCAGCCGGTTTTGATTTAGCAGAGGGTTTTACTGTTGAAAGATTGCCGGGCGTAAATGATATGATGGAATTGCTTTAGGAGACAGTGATCTGTTAATTGATACTATTGAACAATCATCTGACGAGAAGCTTTTTGACTTCCTGAGATAATTGTGTAGGTATATAAACCTGAATTCCAACTTGAAGTATTTAGAGTAAGCGTCGTGCCACCGGCAGCAACATTTGTTTTCACTTCTGAGTAAATCACCTTGCCTAACATATCCGTAACTCTTATTGCCAAATCAGCAGCAGTTTTGGTTGATATGTTGATGTAAGCAAAGTCGGTTGTCGGATTTGGATAGCTTTGGGAAACAAACAGTCCGTTAGAATTTATAGTATTTGCATTTACTAAAGCAGCATCAAGACGTGTAAAAACAATGTCACTTGCGAACCCTGAATTATTATCTTTTTCGCATGTACCCACAAAATAAAGCGAAGTTCCCGGTGCAGAATCACGTTGATATAGTACATAAACGTAGTTGTCAACAGTTTTGGCCATCGTTGCAAAAACGGCTTCCTGGAATTCGCCATTTCCGCCATCAGCAATCATCGGTACGATATTGTATGGATAAGACCAGGTAACTCCTTTGTCAGAAGAAGAGATGATATAAATGTGTGTGTGAGCTTGGTGGTATTGAGTAGTATCAGCCAATTCATTTATTGTTTGGTAAGTAAGATAAATAATGCCGTTTGGAGCGACTGCTGCAGAAGGCATTTGTGTGATACCAACCGCTCCATAGGTACCATGGCTACGGCAAAGCAATGTTGAATCAGGTACAGGTAGGTCAAGTGTGCCATTACCATTTAAGTCCTGAGCGCTAGCAATTTTAATGTAGCCGTTTTGAGGCATTCTCTCATTCCAATATTCTAATCCATCCATATCATGGTTTGGGTTGAATCCTCCTGAGCCATAACATATCCATTCAAAATCGGAGAAGAAAACGTGACACGAGTCGTTTTCGTCAATAACTACTGTTGCATCTCCCGAGTGACCTTTTATTACATCTGCGATTCCGTCAGCATTTGTATCAGAAGGCAGAGTTCCATTGGTGTCAAATAATGACGAGAGAGGGCTTTTGTAGACGAATTTCTTTGTCCATGTGATTCCGGCATCAGTCGATTTCAATAACATAAGGTCAGAAGTTTTGCTTCCTAAAACTATAGCAACCGTATTCCCTTTTGCATCGATGGCGTATTCGTCACTACCGTAGCCGAGATATTCATCTGCACCGGTTCCTGGAATCGTATCTTTTAAGCTCCATGAAACTCCGGCATCAGTTGATCGCGAGAAAAATAATGGACCAGTTTGTCCGAAAGTTGAAGTACCTGATGTTCCACTTCCATTGAAAATAGCATAGACCATATCATTTCCGCCCGCAACTGCTTTCGGCCAATTATCATTATTATTTGTACCCCAAGGGTAAGAGGTTGTCCATGCTCCGCTTCCTTTTGTAGACCGATAGGATAAGGCCGTAGAAGTTGATGTATGCGCAACACTCATTTCAGAACCGGAACTAGTGTTTACAATATTGGTGAACCCTGTCCGTATGCTTTCAGTTCTTGTAGTTGGGCCTTGAGAAGTTCCGGGTACAAAAGGGTACAACCAGGTAACTCCGTCATCAGTTGAATAGTTATAACCTGTTCCTCTATTTGGGAAAGCTTGAGGTAGGTCATAAGATGGAGCAAAGGTCCAGGCAACAGCCACAGAACCATCAGTGTTTTTTACAATTCGATTACTTGTTGCATCATTTGTTTGAAGATCGTAATAAGTAAGACCAACTAAATACTCATCAACGAATGGTGATGTTTGGGCAAGTACATTAATGCAAATTGATAAGGCAGAAATTAAGAGAAAACATTTTTTCATGAATTGTGATTTTAAGTTAGAAAATAATAATATGCTAAACTTCGCAAATCAAATGTAAGAAAAGGTTTCACATATTATCCAAGTTGGATTTAATTGAAACTATTGTGACAAAAAAAAATCCTGCCCAGAGGCAGGATTTTTTAAATTCAGTGTTACCGGGAATTGAATCCGTAGTTCACAAAGTATTACTGAACAATCATCTGGTGAGAAGCTTTTTGGCTTCCTGAGATAATTGTGTACGTATATAAACCGGAATTCCAGTTTGCAGTATTTAGAGAAAGTGTAGTTACACCGGCAGCGACATTAGCTTTCACCTCAGAGTAAACAACTTTACCTAACATGTCCGTAACTGTAACCGACATATCAGCAGTAGTTTTTGTTGAAATATTGATATAAGCAAACCCAGTTGTTGGGTTAGGGTAGCTTTGGCTAACAAACAGTCCATTCGAGTTAATAGAATTTGTGTTCACAGTGGCAGCATCAATTCTGGCAAAAACGATATCACTTGCATTACCTGAATTATTATTGTCATCGCATGTTCCTGCAGTTGCAAGTGCATGTCCCGGTGCGCCATCACGTTGGTACAATACATAAACGTAATTGTCAACTGTTTTAGCTACAGAAGCAAAAACAGCTTCTTGGTTTTCTCCATCGCCACCTTCAGCAATTGAAGGAACGATATCGTATGGATAGGTCCATGTTTCTCCTTTATCAGAAGAAGTAGTCATGTAAACGTGACGGTGAGCTTGGTGATATTGTGTAGTATCTGCCATTTCATCAATAGTTTGATAAGTCAGGTAGATAATACCGTTTGGACCAACAGCAGCAGAAGGCATATTTGTAAGGCCACCTCTGTAGTTACCCCAACGAAGACCCGTTAATTCGCAAGTTTCATCTAAAGGAATATCAAGTGTTCCATTTCCATTGAAATCCTGAGCACCGGAAATGTAAACAAAACCGTTTTGTCCCATTCTCTCATTCCAATATTCAAGACCATCAGTTGAAGGGAAGTAGTTATAGCTTCCAGGTGTACCTGCATCATAATACCATTCGAAATCAGTGAAGAACACGTGGCAAGAATCATTTTCGTCAATTACAATAGCAGCATCACCAGGATTTCCCATTAAGGTATCAGTAATACCATCTAAGTCAGAATCTGATGGAGTAACGCCATTGATGTCAAACATTGGAATAGGGTGCTTGTAAATAATTGTTTTATTCCAAGTTAAACCTGCATCTGCAGATTTCAATAGAATAAGGTCAGTTAATTGATTTCCTAGAACGATTGCAACCACATTTCCTTTAGCATCAATAGAGAAATCATCTCCACCAAAACCTAAATATTCGCCAATGCCTGTTCCAGGAATAGTGTCTTTCGGACTCCATGTAGCACCTGCATCTGTAGATCTTGAGAAGAACAGTGGACCATCTTGACCATACGTATTTACACCTGTTGTTCCGCTACCTTGGAAAATGGCGTAAACCATATCATTTCCACCTGCAATAGCTTTTGACCATGTGTCATTAGTTGTAGTGCCCCAAGGATAAGTAGTTGTCCATGCCCCTGTACCTTTAACTGGACGTGAAGACAAGGACATAGAAGCAGTAAGGTAAGTACTATGAGCAACGCTCATTTCAGCACCTGATGTTGTGTTTACGATATTTGTAAAACCGGTACGAACAGCTTCTGTTCTAGCTGCTGGGCCCTGAGATGAACCCGGAACGTAAGGGAACTGCCATGTAACACCATTGTCAGAAGAATAATTGTAACCTGTTCCACGATTTGGGAAAGCTTCCGGTTGATCATGAGTTGGAGAGAATGTCCAAGCAACAGCAATGGTACCATCATCATTTTTCACAATACGATTGCTGATAGAAGCATTCGTTTGTAAATCATAAAATGAAAGACCAACTAAATATTCATCCACTAATGAAGTGTTAATTGAATTTGGCTGAGGAGAAGTGTAGCGGGCACTGATTGGATTGTTAAATGGAATTCCGCTATCCATCTTTGGATCAAGGAAAGGCACTTTTAATGTTTGACGTTTTAGGGAAGCCGGAACTTCACCTTTGCGGAAACCTTCAGGAAGACGTGATGCATTTTGTGCAAGTACGCTAAAACTAAAAGCAACCGTTAAACTTAGTAGTAAACTTTTTTTCATTTCGATTTATGGTATTTAGTTAGACAATAATTTTTGGTTCGATTTATTCTGACAAATTTACAGAAAGGATTCTCTTATGCAAACATATTTTAAATGACATAAGCCCTTAAAAGCCCTTTTTATGTCATTTAGCTGTCAGATTATGCTTCAGGCAATTTATCAGGCTCATTTCAACCATGAAATTAAGTTTTTTGCTTGCTGTCACTCTTTGCCATTCAGGATTCCGAAATAGAAATCATCAAATAATTCTTTGATCCTTTTTTGGCTAAATCTTTTTTCAACAGAAGACATAATCTTATGACTATCAAATAGCTTGTAGTTTTCAAGCATAAAAATAAATTTTTTCAGTAGGGATTTGTCGTCATCCACATCAATTAAAATACCTACTTCGTCAGTAATAAATTCCTGAGGGCCGCCACATCTTGTTGCCAATACAGGTTTTCCGCAACTCAGTGCTTCGCAGCAGATTAAGGAGAAGGTCTCAAATCGGCTATTCATCACTAAAAAGTCGCATTGAGTAAGGTATTCGTAAACTTCAAGATTAGTTTTTAATCCTTCAAAAATCACATGGTTGTTCAAAACACCCAACTCTCTGGCAGTTTCCAAAAGAATTTCTTTATCTCTTCCATGTCCAATTATCCTCAAAATAAAATTCGGATGAGTTTTAATTGCAACTGCAACTGCTTTGATTACAGAACTTATATTTTTTATATCATCGACAAGATCGGCAACTAAAAGGATATTAATCGTTGATCCAACTTTTGCTTTGATTTCAATTTGTCTTTCAATCAAATTTGGAATAATAATTTCATTTTTATTTTGCAGTCCACAATCATGCATTTTATTTTTCAAAAAAGTTGAAACAGAAGTTAGTCCCGCAGCATTTTTTATCAAACATTTAGTCAGTTTTTTTTGTACAAATGAGCGGTCAGAATATTTTCCTGTTGCATATCCTGACCATTGTTCAGAAATTACATAAGGTGTTTTTAGTTTCCATGATAAAAAACGGGCAATGATAGCTGTGCGTAGAAGGATGTATGAGTGTATGATATCCGGTTTTTCAAAAAACGATTTTGTCTGAGAATAGCCAATTTGAATTGCGTTAAAATAGCGCCAACCATTAACGATTGAAGAAAATATTCCTTTGTTTTTCTTATATGTAATAATTAATTCAAGCAAATTATTTTGTTGATTGACAGAAGATGAATAATATTCCTTCTGCATTTCATCTGAATAAGCAAAAATAACAACGACCTTGTTTTCTATTGCAATCGCTTTTGCATGTTTTTGAATAAAGACGCCAAACTGTGGATCTTCCTTATTAGGATACCACTTTGGAATCATCAATATGTTGTAGGGTTTATTTCTCAAGATAGATCGTCGGGATAAAATTAAGAAATCTTTCTTGTTTTTAATCGTAATGAGTTTCCAATGACAATTACGTCTGAAAATGCCATAGACAAGGCTCCGATCATCGGATTCAAATATC
>CAYHCU010000156.1:0-7328 GCA_964355035.1 uncultured Flavobacteriales bacterium
GAATGTGGAAAACTTAGTATTTGGGAATACTGCGTCAGGTGTACAGGTGTCTTTTGGGGAATATAGTGTGACTTTAATGCCTGCATCAATCAAACATTTCTTTAGCTTATTTAATTTATTCATCGGGCTGCCGGCATATATTTCACTCTGAAATTTATTGTCACCTGCCGTTTGTAGATTAAATCCAAAGCCAATCGGTTCTACTAATAAGACCTTGTCTGTAAGAATCATCACTGCAATGTCGGATTTTTTGGAGGATGTATGAAGAAAAATAAAATCAGCCAATATCTTACATGATAATCTCACTTCATTCGTTTTAATAATTGAATATTTCGCTGATTTTAAAACAAAATTGCGACAGAATGTGTCCATACCTTACATCCATAAATAAAGAGCAAAATGTACAAAGCATATCGATATTTTCAGGCGTATTATGTATTAAACTCAGATAGTATGAAAAACGAACCTGTAGGTAGTTATAATCACATGCAAGAAGATGAACAATCCTTCAATGAAGCCATGCACATTGAATCCGTACCTGTAAGTCTCTACATGCTTTTGATTGTCGATGCTGTTTTAATTTCAGCATTAGCTGTTTTCGCAGCTCAAATCATCTTTTAATTTACCTCCATCACAAACGAAGACTTTTACGACGATCAGATTGATCGTCGTTTTTTTTTGTATTTTTGTTTACCCTAACCACACATATTATGAAAAATGCCATTTTAGTGATAGCACTACTGTGCCTGATTACTACCTCCTCAAAATCCCAGATTTCGCTTTCTCAATTTTCTACCGGATTATCAATTCCTGTTGATATTAAAAATTGCGGGGATAATCGCTTATTTGTCGTTGAGCAACGTGGGACAATCCAGTTGCTGGACACTTTCGGTGTCAAATATGCAAGGCCATTTTTGAATATTCAATCTCGTACATTGCTGAGTTCAGAGCAGGGCTTGTTGGGCATGGCTTTCCCTCCTGATTATGCTGCCACCGGATATTTTTATGTTAACTACACGGCACAACCCAATGGCGAAACTCGTATTTCACGTTTTCGAAATTATACCACTTCTCCTGATTCTGCTGATCCGAATAGTGAAGAAATTTTACTTAGAATTTATCAGCCGTTCACAAATCATAATGGTGGTCATTTGGCTTTTGGGCCGGATGGTTATTTGTATATTGGAATGGGAGATGGTGGTAATGCCGGGGATCCGGGCAATCGTGCTCAAAATACAGATTCATTGCTTGGGAAAATGCTTAGAATTATCGTAGATCCCGCCAATCCAACGTATTCAATTCCTCCAACGAATCCTTTTGCTTCTGATATTTCTCTTGGCCGCCCCGAAATTTGGACAGTGGGAATGCGTAATCCATGGAGATGGAGCTTTGATAAACTCACCGGTGATTTATGGATTGGCGATGTCGGTCAGGATTCTGTTGAAGAAGTAGATTTCATTCCAAACGGTACAACGGATTATTTAAATCTAGGTTGGAGATGTTGGGAGGGAAACCGGCAGTATTCAACGTCACCTTCTTGTGGACCCTCATCCAACTATTGGCCACCGGTGCAAACATATCGGCACCCTGTCGGTTGTTCGATTACAGGTGGTTATATTTATCGTGGTGCAAAGTATAATGAACTCTTCGGAAAATATTTTTACTCAGATTATTGCGTTTCAAACATTCATTATTTAGTGCCAAACGGTTTGGGTGGATTTACAGATACCAATCTTGGAAATCTAGGAGCAGCAAGTATCATTTCATTTGGAACAGATAAAAATGATGAGCTCTATTGTTCAACCGGTGGGGGAAAGATTTATAAATTCTCATCAGCAAATTGTACGCCTGTAGCGAATATTATTAATGCAACCGATACTATTACAGACTGTGGTGCTGGTTTTGTTGAATTGGCTGCCGTTTCAGGTAACCAACTTTCTTATAATTGGTATTTTAATGGAACGTTGTTCGCAACTGACAGCACTTCAATTCATGCCAGTCAAGATGGAGATTACGTAGTGGAAGTTTCTAATGGAGCTTGTTCAAACTCAGATACCATTCATCTCAGTTTGGTTACACCTTTGAATGTCACTTTTACAGGACTAGATACAGTATACTGTATTTACAACTCTCTTGCATTTTTATTTCCCAATTATCTCGGCGGTTCTTTTTCCGGTCCGGGAATCAGTTTAGCTAGTTTTAATCCGGCTGTAGCAGGTGAAGGATTTCATGCAATTACCTACACTTATACTGACGCAACCGGCTGTACTTATATCGATGCTCAAGCTGTCCATGTCGACTTATGTCTTGGGGTTCCTGAAAATAATTGGTTAAATACTGTTTCTGTTTTCCCGAACCCTTCTGAAGGAGATTTTAATATTCATGTTTATAGTAAAAGAGATCGTCAATTAAACATTGAACTTTCTGATAATCTTGGACAAATTATATTGAATGAACAATACGTTATTGGAGCCGGAGAGAGCGCTGTCAGCATAAAAGAAATATTAGCTAAAGGTGTTTATTTCCTTAAAATGGCTGAAGGGAATAACATTTCAGTTCAGAAAATAATTATTCAATAATAAGACAAATAACAGATTCAATGAGAGTAAGAATTATAGTGCTTTGCTTAGCAGGGTTGTTTTCATTTCAAATATCAAAGGCGCAGGAAAATTTCGATATTCATATTCAGCACTCAACAATAACGAGTGCGCCGGCAATTCATAGTGGAGCATTTGCTGTACATAATGGCAAATGGATTTTCTTGGGTGGGAGAATTGATGGTTTACATATTATGCAGGCTAACCAAGCATTTCCAAGTTATGGAAGAAATGATTCTGTTTTTATTGTAGATCCGGTTGCAAATACAAGTGTAGCAGCTTCACTCACTCAGTTGCCTTTTATTATGTTTGAAGCACTTGGATCTTCGAATATGGAATATTATCAAAACGAAAATCATTTATATATGGTCGGTGGTTATGGTATTTCTGATTCTACCGGTGTTTATGCAACATTTCCTTCTTTGATTTCTATCGACCTTAATTGTTTAATTTCCGCTGTTGTTGGTGGAAGTGCAATTAACTCTTGTTTCAGACAACTTCAGGATTCTAACTTTGCTGTCTGCGGTGGTGAATTGGAAAAGATTGATTCAACTTACTATCTTGCTTTTGGACATTATTTTGAAGGAGCTTATGCGATAGATCCTCAATTAAGCCCCTTTATTCAACGATATACTCATGAAATCAGAAAATTTAAAATCAATGATGATGGAGTCAATTTGTCAATCTCTGATTATTCCGTATTGCAAGACACAGACATCTTTCATCGTCGTGATTATAATCTCGTCCCTCAAATTTTTCCTTCGGGTGAATTTGGAATGACTGCTTTTGGAGGTGTATTTCAGAAAACTGCCAATCAGCCATTCTTGACTCCAATTGATATTACTTCAAGTACTGTTGTTCATCAATCAACTTTCAATGAAAATTTAAATCAGTACACTACGTCAACTCTCCCGATTTATGATTCATTGAATAATTATATGCACACAATTTTCTTTGGTGGAATGAGTTTGTTTACGCTCGACACAATTAGTCACATATTGGTTCAGGATACACTAGTTCCTTTTGTTCAGACGATCAGTAAAATAACACGTGACAATATCGGTAGTTTAACAGAATATCAATTGCCTGAATTAATGCCCGGATTTCTGGGAACGAATTCTTTCTTTATTCCTGACGCTAATGTTACTTATATAGATGGCAAAATATTGAACTTAAATTCTATTGCCGGTAATCAGCGAGTTGGATATATTGTAGGAGGTATTCAAAGCGATGCTCCAAATGTTGGGAATATTGATCCGGTTGGTATGAGTCGTCCAAGTGGTATTATCTATGATGTTTATGTGGATAAATCGAACTCTGAAGTTCATGATGTCGCTGTTAAAAATAATATTAACGACCTTATTGTTTATCCTAATCCTGTGTCAAAGATTTTGAATATTGATTTTACTGTTCCTTCTTCCACTACTTGTGAAGCTTTACTGTTTTCTTTAAAAGGAAAGTTAGTGAAAACAATTCTTAACGAGAATGTGCAAAAGGGAAAGAAGCATATTTCATTTTCTGTTGAAGGAATGAAACCGGGAATTTACCTATGCAAAATAAGCACTTCGATAGTAACGAAAATTGTGAAAGTTATTGTAGAATAAGATGCTGAATTTTATTTTGGAGCCATCCGAACTAAAAAGGCTGCTATTACTGCAAAAATCAGATTGGGAATCCATACAGCGATTAATGGAGGAATTGAACCGTTTATTGCAAATGTGTTGCTGAATTGCTGAAAGAGAATATAGCTGAAACTTAAAAATATTCCAAATCCCAATTGTACTCCAATTCCACCTCTGACTTTTTTACTGGAGAGAGAAACGCCAATCACCATTAGGATAAATGTGGAAAATGGAACTGCAATCCTTCTGTACTTTTCTATTAAATAGACGCTAACATTTTCGGAACCTTGTGCCATCTCTTCATTGATGAATTTATTTAAAGACGGTGTATCCATTGCATCAATACTATTCAGCCGTCTTTTAAAATCGGTCGGTTTTATTGTCAATGTAGTGTCTAACCTTGCTCCGCTTCGAATCGATTCTTTGAAACCGGAAATTGTCCGTATATAATAGTTCTCTATCCGCCACTTCGATTGAAGGCTATCCCAAATAATTCTATCTGAATTTAAAAACCAATTTCGTTTCCCATTTTCTATTTGTTCGAGAGAAAATCTGTAACCGACATTTTCCGCATTGTTATAGCCTTCAAGATACATAAATACACCGGGACTGATCTGTCGATGTAAATTCCTGTCTTTAAATTCAACCGGATTTTTTATATACTGATTTTCAAATGTCAGCTTTACTTTATTCGAATGAGGAATTACCCAACCATTAAAATAAAAAGATAACGAAGCAAGGAATGTTGCAGCGAGAAAGTAGGGGTAGAGCAATCTTCGGAAACTTATACCGCTATTTAGAATTGCAACGATTTCCGTATTTGCGGCTAAACGAGCAGTGAAAAATATTACCGAAATGAATACAAAAAGTGGAGCAAAGAGATTTGCAAAATAAGGCACGAAGTTGAAATAGTAATCAAATATAATTGCCTTTAAAGGGGCTTTCCGCTCTATGAAATCGTCGAGCTTTTCTGAAATATCAAAAACTACTGCAATCACAATAATCAATGCCAGGGAAAAGAAAAATGTTCCCAGAAATTTCCGAATGATATATTTGTCGAGTATTTTCAATTTGAATAAAATTCTATTTTTTCAGGCTGCAATATAATGTTTACTATAGTTCTTTATTACTATTTTACGAAGAAAAGTAAGTTATAGAAATAAGATACTTTTATTCGGATACAATAAACTAAGATACTTTTTGACAGGTGCAATCCTAACAAACTTCGGGTCACCTTCATTTCCTTGGGAGAGAACAATAACGCTCTTCTAATCCGAAATTCGAAATTCGGTTTGCTGTCGTTCTTAGAAAACGACGAGTTCTCTTCGAGATGACACGCAAACGTACATTTAAGGGAGATAGAAAGGTAAGGCTACAAGATTCCTTAGGAATTTGCGGTACTTTTATTCGGATACAATAAACAAAATCCTTTTTGACAGGTGCAATCATTACAAACTTAACAATCATAATAATCATATAAATCAGCTAAATCCTTGCCCAAATCCCTGCCTAAATCCTATTCAAAGTTTCCTCCCCAGTACCTTCACCATCTCATCTTTCCAGACAACAAATGTACCTTCTATTATCTTCGTCCTTGCTTCACTCACTAACCACAAATAAAATGCAAGATTATGAAGTGTGCAAATTTGTGCTGCTAAGATCTCTTTACTAACCACCAGATGTCGAACATAAGCCTTTGAATAAGTTGAATCAACATAGGAAGTTCCGTATTCATCCAAAGGTGAATGATCGTCTTTCCATTTTTCATTTCGCATATTCATCATGCCGTTTCTTGTAAACAGTGTGCCATTACGTGCATTTCTTGTTGGCATTACACAGTCGAACATGTCAATTCCTAGTGCGATGCTCTCAAGAATATTGATTGGTGTTCCAACGCCCATCAGATACCGAGGTTTGTCTTTTGGCAAGATAGCACAGACTGCTTCTGTCATTTCGTACATCATCTCTGCAGGCTCTCCGACCGATAAGCCACCAATGGCATTTCCTTCGCGATCTTGAGCTGCGATAAATTCGGCAGATTGTAACCGTAGGTCTTTGTAGACACTTCCCTGAACAATCGGAAATAATGTTTGCGAATGCTCGTATTTGGGTAGGGTTTTGTCGAAATGAGAGCAACAACGTTTTAACCAACGATGAGTCATCTCCATGCTTTTTTTTGCATATCGATGGTCACATGGGTAAGGAGTACATTCATCAAAAGCCATGATGATATCGCCACCAATTGATCGCTGAATGTCAATTGCGTATTCGGGTGTGAAAAAATGTTTGGAGCCATCGATATGACTGGAAAACGACACCCCTTCTTCCTTAATTTTTCGACGGTCGGCTAAAGAATACACTTGATAACCGCCACTGTCTGTCAACATTGGACGATCCCAATTGATGAATTTATGTAAACCACCGGCTCGTTCAAGGATGTCTAAACCTGGACGAAGAAAGAGATGGTAAGTGTTGCCTAAGATGATCTGTGCCTTGATATCTTCCTTGAGTTCATGCTGATGCACAGCTTTCACTGTTCCACCTGTTCCGACCGGCATAAAGATCGGCGTCAAAATTTTGCCGTGATCTGTTGTAATTTCTCCGGCGCGTGCATTGGATTGAGCGTCCGATTTTATGAGTTTAAATTTCATTTCTGATTAACAATCTTACGTTAATATCTCGCCAAATATAGGCACTTTGATATGAAGACCACTTTTACATTTGTAACAATCACAATTCTTTAAAGGAATCTTTAAATTCTGCATGTTTCACCTCACTTACGACCTTAGGGGCGTCCTTTTTATTTTGCTTATAGTAGCTGCTGTAACTCAGCTTGTTTACTATTGGTTTTTCTTTCGTCGACTTGCTTTTTATAAGTATGATCAAGTCACCGGAGGGCCTCATCCTGTTTCGGTAATAATTTGCGCAAAGAACGAAAATTTACGACTCCAAAAATATCTTTCGGCAGTTTTAGAACAAGCTTATCCTGATTTCGAAGTGATTGTCGTAAATGATTGCTCCTGGGATGAAACCGGGGAATACCTTGAAGCAATTGTAAAACAATATCCGCAATTAAAAGTTGTTAAGATAAAGGAACAAGAAAAATATA
>CAYHCU010000157.1:0-7325 GCA_964355035.1 uncultured Flavobacteriales bacterium
GCGCCAACCCAACAATAATATATTGAATAGGATGAATTTTTACTCCATTCAAAATCTGCACAAAAAAGAAAATCAAAAACGTCAATGTAATAAACATCACTGCATATTTCGCCGAACGCATACTTTTTTGATATTCGTCCACCGGAACAATTAAATTTACTCCAAATGAAGATTCACTAATTCCCTGTACAGCACCTCTGAAATTTTGAGGATACGAACGATTAAGATGCAATACTTCCCAGTTTGCTGAAAACCCATTGGCGTTAATTTCTCTTTTATCAGGAAGAAATGCTCCGATAAAACTTGGATTCTTCCACTTCGATTTAATATTGACCTTGGTCGATTTCCCCAGAGGAATAAAGTTTAGACTTGTACTGCCATTAAAATTAAGATCGAGTGAAAATTCCGCTTTTGAATTTATCGAGTCCGAATTGTTGCTTGAAAGTCGGGTACTTATTCCGGTTTGTATAACATCATTTGATTCTACTCCCGGATTAAAAAATAATTGCTTGTCATTCCATTTCACAGAAATATTCTCTTGAATACTTCTTAAATCTGATAAGCCTAATGAAACAAAGGCATCTTCCCATAGGATATTGCTTTTGTCAATTTGCCATTCATCAAAATTTGGCTTTGCAAAATTTCCTGTCAGACTGATTTTTGAATTATATACAATCACCTCATAAATTCCTCTGTATCTTACTTCCGGTGAAATGTCTCCGGTAATATTTAATACTTCGGGTAAAAAATGAGCGTATTCTCTGGATTCAACCAATTTAAATTTGTCTGTCTTGTCACCTTCATAAACCTTGGAATATGATTTATAGGGAACTGTTAGCACAAGTCCGGTAATCGTTTGTTGATTGCCCCACTTAGAACTTACTTCTGTTATCGCTTCTTCCTGTCTCGCTTCTCTTTCTCGTATTAAATTTTCGACCATAGAAACAGGGATCAATAACAAAAGAATGATTGTTCCAATTGAAAACAATCTGATGGTTATAGACTGTTTAACCCAATTATTTGCTCGCTCAAAAAATGTCAGGTTGCTTGTTGTCATGTTGATTGTTCTTTTATGATTTGGCAATATGGTTTTTTCCTGCAATCCAATCAGGAAGTCTGCGAAAAAACGAAGTTACATAAATTTTATTTTAAAATTTCAACAGTAATAACTTTCGTATTGTCTTCAAAAGTTGGGGGGCGCTTGAAAAAAGATAGATTTGGGTCAAAAATATCATCGAAATACTAAACTTAAAAAGTTTAACGGAATAAAAACGGCATAAAGTTAAATACTTTACAATCTCCTATATACCGACTCTTAAATACTGATGCATAATTTGCCCCGGGGGCAATTTAGAAATTTAAAATGTTGCTGTATTTAATTAATAATATATAGAATTTAATCGGTAAAATAATTGGGCTGACGCCATGCAAGAGTCCCCTTTTTCCCCTCTTGCAAGACTACCATTAAAGGCAGCATCACTAAATAGGCAAATGACTATATTTTTATTGAAATTTATAACCCCATAAATGACGGATATTTTATGCGACAACATAAGAGAAATTCAAACTGACCCGCTACCGACTTATTTCCCCCGCTCGGCGACGATTTCTTTAGCGTCAGCACATTTAAATTGTCAATTACGAAGCAGTAGCGGGAGTCCGCCGAGAATTGGAAACTCAGCTTCTTCTGATTTTTTGGCCTAAAAACTTTAGAAAATACAGAAACTATTTCCTGACAATGACAGCAATTGAATAGACAAAGCGAAAAATGAGAGCCTGAGTGTTATTATCCGTGATTTTAAATATTCACCAGCTCAATGTTGATTAAGAATTTCCGAACTTCAACGGAAAGTTGAAAAGATTGGATTTACATTTGAAGACTCTGCCGAGCTGATAAACCTCTGCTTAATGCCAACTAAAGTGCTTCACTTTTGTAATTACATTTCCGTTTTCGTAGAAATCAATTTTACATCTTCCATATTGGTTGTATGAGGCAAAGATTATTTCCAGATCTATGTTTCCTGTTTGTGCAGAAGAAAATTGTTGTGTATTATTTATATTATCAAAATCAGTAATCATCCACCCTGTTTCATTAGCATAAAACCATTCTGTTTGATGTCCTGTCAAGGTATCAATTGAAGGATAATTAGTAATTATAAGCTTAAGTGTTGCACCGTTTTCCAAATTTGCTCCCATCTCATAAATTAAACCTTCAGACAAAACAGTTGAATCCGGGAAAGTTAAAATGTTTTTACCATATAGTATTGAATCCGGATAAGTAATTCCGTTTTGTAATGCTGGAGGATTTGTTTTGTCAATCGATTCTTTTTTACACGATGTAAATCCAAGAATCAAGACCATTAAAAGCATTAAGTGTGTTTTCATTTTGTTTTAGGTGTGTCTTAAAAATGATAATTAAATCCCCAAAGGAAATCAATACCGGAACCGTTCGGCTTCTTTAATTTATTTTCCGTTGGGAAATGAAGGCCACCTTTATCAAATGAGTAGGAAACGGTGTACCACTTTAATCCATAATTAAGTGACCATTTCTCTGAAGTGTTTAACTCATAGTTTATACTTAAATGATATCCGATGCTGTTTTTATAGCTCCAATCTTCGTTAAACCCTCCGATTAAATTACTCATTTGAATTGATAATCCCGGACTAAAATAATCATCAAGGCCGGCTCCAAGTTTCATTCGCATAGCATCTCCCCCATCAATTGGAAGAATATAAGAAGGGGTAATCGATACTATTCCCCGGCTAAATGTTACTTCAGCGTTTTTAAGGATTGGCCCTAAAAAACTTTCCTGATAATTAAAATCAATTGCTATATCAAAATGTTTATTCACTTCATGTCCATACTGAAGGCCTATTCCCAATCCTCCTCCAAAACTAAGAGTTGACTCCTTGCCGTCAGTGGTTGTTGCCATTAGGCACTTTTCAAATCCGCTACCGATATTGAAAATTAATCCAAATCTGTTTTTACTTCTTATTAATGGTGTATTCAGATTGTCCAGTTTTCTCATAGAGCGATTGCTAATTACAGGATATGCTGAAATGCTATCCACCAATAGAAATTCAGGAATAGCAGACCAAAATCCCGTCTTAATTCCAAACCGTAAATAATAAGTTTTGCCCTGCTCTACCTTTAAATGGACTTTTGACTTTGGGTATTTATCAATTTTGAAATCATATTCACCCGGCGAACAAGAATAAATAAAATACGAGTTATCCTTTAGTTTAACAACCATTGAATCCCCGACAAACAATTTGAAAGCCATTCCGTAACTTTGAATATTGTGCTCTCTATAAAATATAATTTTACTCGGAATGCTATCATTGCAATATGCACTTTGTATAAACATTAGGAGTATTCCCGTAAACAAAATTACTTTCCTCATTTTATGTTTAAGCTTTAAGTAGTTTTTCAATTTCAAATTTAGTCATTTGTATAAAAGCATACATGACTTTGGGCGCTTTCTCCGGATCATTCATAAGTTTACCGATTATAGAAGAAACAATTTACCAGGACACGCCAAATTTGCTGTCAATTCTTGTTACTCTTTTCGTTTTAGTGTTGCCATCTAAAAATTTATTTGAGTAAGCTTCGAAATTCGATATACTGAATCAGTTTGATTGCTTCCAGCATAACTTATAGTTTGATGATATTCTTCCTGTATCAATCCTTTTTCCGAGAAATACTGGAGTATATTTGCTGTACCTGAATCAGGTATGTTGTCATTATCAACATCCCAAAACATTTGCAACTCCAAGCAATTGAAAACACCTGCATTTGTAGTAATGGTTTTCAAACCTATCCACCTTCTTTTAATAATATCCGCAATCGGAAGGTTGTATTCATAGGATAGCCAAGAATCATGAATTGTTGCAGGGAATTTTAGTAGTCTCAAAGAAGTCGCCGGTACAAAAACAGTGTCAACAGATACCGGTGGATTTATCAATAAAGCAAAAGAGCTGTAATTTATATTCAAAAAGGGAGTAGTCGACTTAAAGTAAAACATAGTTCCATTCCCCAAGTATGCTACACCATATAATCCATCGACACGATTCGCATAATAAGTGTAACAACTATCGATCATTCCATTATAGTTGCTGTCAATTTGTAAAATCTTAGTGCTTAGTTCTCCGTTGACAAAGGTATCACTAATTGTACTCCATAAATTATCATAACGGCTGATGAAATAATTTGTCCCTAAAGAATCAATCATATGCAGTTCGGAATAATATTTCCAAGTATGTCCAACGGCAAGAGGGAAGGAATCAATGTGTACGTTATTACTTACAGTATTCGTTGGAGTGTCTTGATTATTTTCTTTTTTGCAAGAGGCTAATAAAAAAAGAATCAAAATAAATAAGAGTTGATTTTTCATTTTATTGTTTTCTGTAGTACAAGAACAAATATAGTTGAAAATAAATAACTCTTGCTAAAATATAAATATTCAGGTTAAAGCAATGTAAAGAGTCTAACCGGCTAAGGAAGTATTCGTGCGATTTCGAATTGCCTATAACGTGACTGCCATTCAAAAATTTGTTGTCTTTTATCAGCATTTCATTATCCACTAAAATTAAAAAACAAAAAGTGCCTTATCCTGAAATAGGCTACCGCAAAACTGTCTAATGAGCACAAAACCCCGTTTATAGCAAATGTACTGTTATTCGTTCGTGCTATTCTGCCCATGAAGTTGTATGGTAAATTATTTCTCACCACAAATTACAAGAGCACTTGAGTCTATTGAAATATTTCCATCAGGATATTTTTGATTCAATGCTTGATACACCTCTCCTTTTATTTTTGCTTTCATTGTATCATCCGCTTTGCTAAGTCCGGCAACAACAGGAGCAGCTACTTCAGTTAACATGTTCCAATAAATATCGGTAGTTTTACTATTCAATTTTCCTGTAATTTCCTTTTGAGAAATATTTTTCAAACCTGCTTGTAAGAATAAATCGGATATGAAGCCATCCTTTGCACAGCGAAATATTCCGGGAGAATCTTGTTGGGGAGCCGATAATTTCATGTTTCTGTTGATTGTCCCCATAGTAACAGTAACCCAGAAATTTTTTTCAGGAACATTCCAAACTGCTGTTGCAATTCTTCCTCCGGGTTTTAGAACACGAACCATTTCTTTAGCTGCTAGAAGCATTTCGGGAAAAAACATAAAACCGAAACGACAACTAATTGCATCAAAAGTATTGTCCGGAAACGGAAGTTCGCAAACATCACAAGCTAGTGTTTCAATATTATTAATTCCTCTTCGTGCTGCATTCTCTCTGGCAATTACAAGCATGTCTTCTGCAAGGTCTGTAATAATTACTTTGCCACCATTCATCATTGATGCGATGGTCAATCCTGGCTCGCCTGTCCCTGCTGCCACATCTAATATTACATCATCATTTTTCGGATGGAGCAACCGAATAATTTCATCCCCCATGGGTTTTAACCAATCCATAGTAATGTCATCCCATTTTTTCCAGCCGGAAGAAAATTTATTCCAGGTTTCTTTTTGCTGTTCTCGAATATCCTCAGATTCTTGTTTCATTTGATTTTTATTTGTTAATTTCTTGCAGTCAGTTTGAAATTCCGATGCAAAACAAGCATTCTGACAAACGCCACTTTGTGCAAAAACCAAAGCTAATTAATTTTTTGTTTCCTATTCTGCTCTGTACTGCAATATAGCAAGAGAAAATAATGCGGTACCTTCAAAAGTTGGGGAGAGCTTAATTTAATGAAGATTCAGGATTATAAGACAAAATGTAGTTCTCAACAGCAGATTGCGCGAAGCAATATTAATGAAGTTGACAGCTATTCTGAAAGAATTGTGTAGGTTTTCACCTCCATCCTAAAAGATGACACAATGGTCATCCTGTAAAGGACCTTTCAGGTTTCTATGCACAACAGCAAAGGAATTGCAATTTGCCTTTCTGTCCCCTATATGTACATTGCCGTAGCACATCGAATATTTTTCAGCCTGCATAAGCTCCCATAAAGAATTACAGAAACAATTATTGGGTTAGTTTATATTTATATGTTGGACACCAGCTACTGCTGTTATACGCTGCTTTACCTCTGCTTGATATATTAATTTGTCTTCTTGCAAATACTTCCAAAGAGTTATTTCTTAATGAAGATGTATCCAGCTTTAGTAGCACCCCAAACTTGTTTACCGGAAGAATCAAAACCTTGGTCCCACGAATCAAGTTCTCCTTTTTTTAAAATAATTTTAGTTGTTGCATATTTTGCACCTCGTAAATCAGATGGGCACTTGTCTGCATTTGTACCACCTTCATAAGTGTCATTATGTTTTACAAGCGTTACAGTACAACCATCTTTTAATTCTATCAAATCAAAGGTTAGCTTGCTTTTTTTTAGTTGATCATTTTGTAATCCGGTAAATGAAAGTGCGTCTTTAATGGTGTATATGTCACTTGTAAATACATCCTTGGATGGATGTTGCAAATGATAAACTCGTTGGCGGTAAGGCTTGTCTAATTTTGATGCAACAGCTTGCTCAACATATAACCATTTTCCATCAGTTCTGTTGCTCCAAATAGGTGTCATTACAAGACTAATGTTGAAATAACTTGTGTCAGTTTTAGACTGTAACTCACTTGAAAATGCACCTTCCATTAATGAGGTTAGTTTATCTAAATCAACATCACCTGTTTTTGCCAAATTTGTTTTTTTTGATGCTGTGCATCCAGCTATCATTAAAACTAAAAAAAAAGGAATTAATTTCTTAACCATAACGATGATTGTCTGTTTTTTTAAAAATTGATGTCTGTCTAAAAGTTGCGTACAATCGAGTCACGCAAGGGAGTCTCACCCTCCTCCCAATTTCTCGAGAGCTTTTCTTGTTTAATCACAAATGTAATAAATTATATTATGTATATGCCAAATTGCTACGTAGGTTTTCTTCAGGTAAAGGCCCTCTGAAATGAAAAAAGCAGAACCCCTCAATACCTATCGTTTTTGAAATGTAGCATTAGATATATTCCGGTCATTTTGCAACGTAATGAAATATACACCATTTGTTAGAATACTTACATCAAAGGTTGTTTTATTTGCTTTACAATTTTCAGTATAAACTATTTGCCCAACAATATTTGTTATTTTAATACTGTAATCTATATTTTGATTACCAATATTAATTATCCCATTGGTTGGGTTGGGATATACAATTATTTTTTCATTCTTATTAATCATAGAAACAACATTAGGAGCATTAAAATTTAAACGAACAAATACAGTATGCCTCTGCTGAAGTACATATTGCCTGATCTCTTTTCATAGTCTTTCTTCG
>CAYHCU010000158.1:0-7317 GCA_964355035.1 uncultured Flavobacteriales bacterium
TCCGTATTCATGATGCACCGTCTCATACCACTGCGCTGTAGGAACAATGGACATCAAACAACGTACGTCTTTTTCAAGATCCATATGCCAAGCCGAAGCATGCGTATTCTTTTTATAACCTGAACCTTTTGCAACCGGATACAAACTTGACTTGTCCCAAAACACCGATGGTAATTCCGGAAATCCCAATGAAACATAAAACTTTTCACCTTGCTTTGCAATCCACTCAGAACTTTTATTCTTTAGAGAGCTATCCAAATTCAAACCTTCTACGGTCACCATTTCACTCCAGTCTTGCCCCCATCGATTACTTAACCATTGAGCAGGAATAAAGTCAGGAACTTCTTTTGCATGATATTTTTTTGCCAACTCATATCGCATATAGGTATGTAGTTCACTAAAGAGCGGGAACAATTCTTTGTTAAACTTTTTCAGCATGTCCATCATTTCATCTTTTGTCATACCATAATCTGATACCATGTAAGTGAAATAATCAGGATAACCCAAACCTTGAACTACTTTGTTCCTCAAATCACGAAGAATCATCAATCCCGGCTTCAACTCTTTACCAATCGTTTTACTTGCCTCCCACGCTTTGCGTCTGATGGCAGTATCTGTAGCGTGAGTTAATAACGAATCAATCTCATTCGGTGTAATTTCCTTCCCATCTAATTGAAATTTGTATCCATACAGTTTTTCTGTTTGCGCAGTACCCGCTTTGATCAGAGCTTTCACTTCTTTCTCAGCAGACTCCGGTCCACCGGCAGCTAAATACAAAACCTTTTTTAACTGTCGAACCTGAAGTGGCTGCAATTCGGTTTCCCATTTCATGAATGTCCGCGCTTTTTCAATATTCTCATTGCTTCCTGTAAATTTTGCCAGAGCCTGATCAGCAAGTCCGGAAGTATAAGCATTCATGGTATCACCTTCAACAATATGTGTGTTTACTAACCATTGGCCTTCGCTACTTGCTGTTAAAAGTTCTGCATATTTTTTATTGTAAGCATCCAGATATCCCTGGACTTCTTGTACATGCCCTTCTTTTTTTTCACTACAAGCAGAAATGAATATCACCAATACACCTACAAGAATTTGTTTTGATTTATTTTTAAAAGAATTCATTTTGATTTGGTATTTGAATTTATTTTTGAATGATAAATATTTTTTGAATCTGAATACTGTCTTTTGAAGATACTCTTAGATAATAAACTCCTGCAGGAAGAATTCCCGGAGAAATATGATTTTCTTCCTGAGTCAGGTTTTGATTATAAATAATTTCGCCAAGATTATTCATTACTTCCAGTTTGGCCGAATTTTTATTTCCAAGATTGATGATGAAATTATTTGAAGTAGGATTAGGGTAAACGCTAATTGAAACTTGTTCTAAATATGAATTGCTTAAGAGAATATTCTGAATCACAAAACTTGACTCGCACCCATTTGAATCTGTACTATTAATTGTGTAACTACCATTTGCAGTCGGAAGATAAAAATTATCATTTGCACCTGGAATAATAACACTGTTATAATACCATTGATAATCAAAAAAACCTTGATTTGCAAAAAGGGTATCGTTAATCAATACAATATTCTGTGGAGGCGGAATTGAAAAAACATAAATAACATTCGACAATGTTACACTGTCAACTCCTCCACCATTTGTAACAACCAGCTTTACATCAAAACTTCCGGGATTGATATAACATATTGCAGGTGGAATTTCCAAAGAACTTGTGTCGGCAGATGCTCCATAAAAGGTCCACTGAAAAGAAGTACCATTTGTGGACAGATTAGTAAAATTCACACAGGTATTCAAACAAATAGTATCATCGGAAATGGTGAATAATGCAACCGGTGGCACAATGCAATTGACAACATCAATTGCAACCTGGCCAACATAAGGGCAATTAAACATATCGGTTGCAGTAAAATAAACGGTTGGATTACCGCCGGGAATCCCTGTATAGGTTCCAAGAATACTATCCACTCCATTCGGACTTAAGAAGTTCAAATTAACATCCGGACAACTCCATTGGTAAATCGGAAATGTTCCCAAACCGGAATTTTCTTTTATTGTAAATGTATCCCCAACACAAACCGGTGAAGGCAAAACCTGAGCAATAATTGTAGGCGGATAACAAGGAAATAATTGAACAGCATTGTTAATTGTTGTGAGACATGTGCTTCCGGTAAGAGGAACTGCATTAGCAAGTCCGGCAGAAGTATCTACCAGATAAACATAAAGTGTAATGATCGCTGTTGTATCCGGGAAATAAGGAGTAATGCCATCCGCTAAACCAATTAAGACACCGGACGGAAGAGAATCGTTATACACAGCATAGACTGCATTTGCACTCAATGTACCACTTCCACAACCTCCACACGGACTACTTCCGCCATTTGATTGGACTGTAATTGTATAAGGTGAACAAATACAAAAACCGATTGTATTTTTTATGGCATCCCATCCGGTACCATCACCACCCCAAAGAGCAGTGAAACAATTTTGTGCAATAAAAACTCCGCCACCATCATATCCATCAGCGCAGATGTCTCCTTCGTTTTGATTACACATGACTTCAACCTGCGAAGTTCCTTGTCCCGAAACAATTTGCCAACCAACGGGTGTAGTCCAGGTGTAGGTACTTGCACCAACAATATTTGCAGTGTATGTATACACAAAACCCGGACAAAGCAACGCTGAACCGCTGATCTGAGCTTTTGAAATAGAATTGAGAAGAAGTAAACAAACCAGAAGAAGTAGATTTTTTTTCATTTGCTTTTTTTGAGGTTTGAAAAGTAATACTATTTTTCAACAATTTGATTTTCAACCTAAATAAAATCGCAAATTTTCTCCCAATTTACTATATTTGGTCACTTTTAAAAATTATGACCAGAGACCAAGCAAAAGCAATATTTATTACACTTGTTGAACGTTTTTCCGAACATCAAAGGGAATATCATTCTCCTGACTATAATGAGCAAAAGGCCAGGCAGGATTTTATCAATCCCTTTTTTAAAGCACTTGGTTGGGATATTGATAATGAAAAAGGAGCATCTGAAGCCTATCGGGAAGTAATTTACGAAGACAAAGTTGTAGTACGAGGAAAAGCAAAAGCACCTGACTATGGTTTTCGTTTATCCGGTAGTGGAAAAAAAAGATTGTTTTTTGTTGAAGCAAAAAAGCCATCCGTTCCACTAAAAACAAATAAAGAATCGGCATATCAATTAAAACGATATGGAAGCAGCGCACAAGCTCACGTTTCTATACTTACAAACTTTGAGGATTTTATTGTGTATGATTGCTCACGAGTACCAAATCTAAATGACAGCGCAACTGTTTCTCGTTTAAAACACATACATTTTGAAGACTACATTAGAGAATTTGATTTTATTTACGACACCTTTTCTCACGAAGCTGTTACAAAAGGTCGTTTCGATAAATTCGTGCAAAGTGGCGCTAATAAAAAAGGAACGGATACGCTTGATAAACGGTTTGTAAAAAGTCTTGACGAATGGCGATTATACCTTGCTAAAAGCATTGCTGTTAATAACCGAAAACTGACTGATGAAGAAATAAATTTTTCAGTTCAGCAAACACTCGACCGTCTGATCTTCTTGCGTTTTTGTGAGGACCGGGCAGTAGAACCCGATAGCCAGTTGCAAAAAACTGTTTCCAAGGGCGATTCGTATAACAATTTGCTTGGTCTTTTCAGACAAGCCGATGATAAATACAACTCAGGGCTTTTCGATTTCAAGAAAGATGTAATCACTCCAAAACTTAAAATTGATAACAAGGTTTTAAAAATTGTCATCAACGAATTATATTTCCCTTTATGTAATTTCGATTTCAGAGTAATGCCTGTTGAAGTTTTGGGTAATGCATACGAGCAGTTTCTCGGAAAAGTAATACGAACTACTCCTGCACGAGGAGTGAAAATTGAAGAAAAACCAGAAGTACGTAAAGCGGGCGGAGTATTTTACACACCTCAATATATTGTTGAATATATAGTAAAACACACGGTTGGAAAACTAATTGACGGAAAACCGCCAAAAGAAATTGAGAAAATTAAAATTGTTGATCCCGCTTGCGGAAGTGGTTCTTTCTTAGTTGGGGCCTTTGAATATTTACTCAATCATCATGTTAATTGGTATCACGAAAATGGATTTGCTACTAAAAAAGGGAAAGACAGTCCTTTTACACCTCAAGGTACTTTAACCACACACGAAAAAAAACGCATCCTTACAAATAATATTTTCGGAGTGGATATTGATGCCAATGCCGTTGAAGTAACCAAGCTAAGTTTGTTGCTCAAATGTATGGAGGGAGAAACTGAAGCAAGTATAAAGTATCAAATGAGTTTGTTTCACGAACGAGTTTTACCCGATTTAGATAACAACATTAAAGATGGGAACAGTTTAATTGATAGAGATGATGAATTTGATTTTGAAAATGAGTCAAAAATAAAACCTTTTAATTGGCTAAAGAGATTTCCAGAAGTATTTAAACAAGGGGGATTTGATGTAGTAATTGGAAACCCTCCGTACGTAATGCTTCAAAATTTAGAAACACGAGAAGCATTTGAATATTGTTCAAAGAAATTTCAGTCAGCTAAATACAAAATCGACACATATCAACTTTTTACTGAACAATCTCTCAAGCTTCTAATAGATAATGGCGTTTTAGGATTTATTACTCCAAACACTTTTCTGAAAAATATTCATGCTGAACCTTTGCGAAAATTCATCCTCAATAATGCTATTATAAACGAAATATTATTATTTAAATATCCTGTATTTGCAGATGCAAGCGTAGATACTTGTGTATTTATATTTGAGAAAGGAAGATTTTCTTCTAAAAATGAATTAAGTGTAAAGCAATCTGAAATTCCTTTTGAAATAAAGGAACTAACCTTAGTTAAACAGTCGGACTTTTTAAAAAACAACAGAACTGATTTTAACCTTTTAATTTCAGGTAAAGATTCCGAAATACTAAACAAAATAAAAAAACTATCAGCCCCCCTTGAAACTTACTGTAATGCATATTTTGGCATTCAAACTTTTGACAGAGAGACATTCGTAAGCACAAAAAAATTAAACAAAAATTATGAACCAGTTATTGATGGTGGAAACATTGAACCATATTATCTCAAACCTCCAACAGACTTTGTAAATTACATTCCTTCTTCAATAAAAAGCGGAGGTAACGAATCCGTTTACCGTCAAAACAGAATTTGTATTCGACAAATTGGAGCTTATCCAATTGCAACTTTCGTTCCAGCCAACACTTTTACCCTAAATACAATCTATAATGTTTATTTGAAGGAAAATAACATCGCAAATCTGAAATTTATATTAGGAATTATTAACTCAAGTACAATGAGGTTCTTTTGGAAAAAGAATAATTCTGATGAGAAAAAAACTTTTCCAAAAATTAAAAAAGAAGCAATCCTTTCAATTCCGATTCCATTAATAGAAAAGGATTTTAAAAGAAAAAACCACCATGATGAAATAATAAAAAACGTTGACATACTATTAAAATTAAAGGTGGAAATAAAATCTGAAAAACTCCAAACCAAAATTGAGCACCTAAAACAGCGCATTGAGCACAGCGAAGAAAAAATAGATCAATTAGTTTACGCACTTTACAATTTAACAGAGAAAGAAATTAAAATAATAGAAGGAGGCGGAAATGAGTAACGACCCACGAATTCGCCAGGCTCTTGAAAATTGGGAAACTTATGTGGCTCAATTGGCGACTATGCCCGATAAAAAGCTAGTAGAAAAATTAGAAGTGATCAACATGCAGGCTGTAATCGCTCATGAAAAAAAGATAACTTCTTCCTCAGAATTGCTTGAGATTTGGTGGCGACAAGTTGTTGAAGCGCGCACCTACAAGGCAGAAAATAATATTCCCGATGCTCCGAATGAAATTGAATTAGCCATTGCTGATATAGAAACCTATGTGGCAAAATCGGAAGAGCGCCAGGAAATATTGGATGATTTCAGTTCTCCCGTTAAGCAGGTTAATACTAAAGCTCAACCTCAGGATAATGATAGTCAGCTTTCTCTGTTTTGATCTAAATTGACATGAACTACTATTAATTATTAACAAATCATGTTGAAGCCGGAGTCAATTAGCATCGGATATCAACCTTATTTATAGTATTTTTGCATTTGTCGTATTTAGCTTACTTGTGCTCAGAAAATCAGTACTCTTCCTTTTAGTTCTTTTTGCTCTTGCTTTTACAGCATGTAATCCTGCGCGAAATATTCCTACCGGGTCTTACTTGATGGGACGAAATATTTTAATTCCTGACTCCAATATACTATCTAATGATCAGTTTGAAGCCCTCATCAGCCAGAAACCAAATCGTAAATTAATCGGCTTTTGGCGCTTCCACCTTGGTTTATACAATATCGGAATTGGCGGTAAAGACTGGTGGCTAAAAAGAGCGTTTCGCAGAATTGGCGAAGAACCGGTGCTACTCGACTCAGCAGCAATCAAAAAAAATAATGAACAGTTTAAAGTATTGCTAAATAAAAACGGTTTCTTCAATGGAACCGTTTCAGACAGCATAAAATACAAAAAGAACAAGCGCGCTGTTGTCACCTATTATATCCATTTCGACCTACCCTACAAAATTAATTCAATTTCTTATTCTACTCAGGATACCGGAATTTCAAAATTGATAGACTCCTTAAAAAGTAGTTCCTTAATTATTCCCGGGGAAAGATATGATGAAGACATTCTCGACAAAGAAAGAGAACGCATTACTAACGGTATAAAAGATTTGGGGTATTATTTCTTTAACAGGAATTATATTAAATATTCTATCGACACTACTTTTGGAAACAATTCAGCAAATATCTATTTATACATTAATCGCATCAATGAAAACATAGATCCTGACCTGATCAATTATGAAGAAATAAAGGATCATCAAACGTATCGGTTAAGAAATATTTATATTCAAACCGATCACAATCCTAAAAATCCAGCCTTATCGGTTCCAACCGGCTCGGTTGTATATAATGGGTTTACGATTCTTACAACAGGAAACGGATATTTCATCCGCCATAGTGAGTTGGCGAGAAACATTTTTGTGTCTTCAGGTGATTTATACCATCAGGAAAGACTGGACTACACTTATCGCAAACTTCAGGAGTTAAATATTTTTAAATTCATTAATATCTATTTCAAAGAAGTACAGAGAAATGATTTACAGTCGAATTATCTTCTTGATCTCTTCGTACAAATGACTCCGGCTGATCAACAGGATTTGACATTAGAATCAGAAGCCACGATTCTAATGT
>CAYHCU010000159.1:0-7260 GCA_964355035.1 uncultured Flavobacteriales bacterium
TCTTGAAGGTAATTGAAAAGTTTAAACTTACTCATGCAGAAGTAAGTGATGGCTCAATCCAACTTGACCATGGAAAGAAATTAGACTTTATTCGGAAGTTAAGCAAATATGTAACGGTGATCAGTGAAGTTGGATCTAAAGAAGAAGGTATCATTATTCATCCGACAAAATGGATCGATATGATTGAAAGCGAAATTCAAGCCGGCTCATGGAAAGTAATTGCTGAAGCCAGAGAAAGTGGAACAGTTGGAATTTATCGCCCTAATGGAAAAGCACACGTTGTGCTGATTAATAAAATTCTTTCACGTGTAAAGGCAGATAGTATTATTTGGGAAACTCCAAATAAGAGCGGGCAAGTTTACTTTATTAACCTCCTTGGTGCAGATGTAAATCTTGGAAACATTGCTCCTAACGAAGTGATTGCTCTGGAATCTTTAAGAATTGGATTACGAAGTGATACTTTTTTCCAATTCCTTGATAAAAAACAAAACGTTCCTGTATAAAAAGTCTTCAAATTACTCCTCGTCTCTACCGATTCTTTTTGGTTAACATTGATGTGAATACCGATTCTTTCCCGGCTCTATGTTAAAATTTAAATACTTGCTTTTACTGGTACTTTTTTCTTCTTGTCTGACGAAAAAAGAAATCACTTTGAAGAACATTGAAAATTTTGGATACATCTCGGAAAACAATACTCCAAAACTCACATTCGATTTAGTAATACACAATCCAAACAATTGGGGAGTCCAACTTACAGATATCACAACAAATGTTTCTGTGGAAGATCGATTTATTGGAAACACATATTTACCTAACCCAATAAAAATTGCCCGAAAAGCTGACATATTAGTCCCTATCCAATTCACTCTTTCGATGGCAGATCTAATTAGTTTTCTTCCTCAAGGGTTGAGTCTTTTTACGGGCAAAAAAACAAAGATCAGAACTTCTGTTGATGGGGGAATTACAATTAAGAAGTTTATTTTTAAAAAGAGAATTATTATTAATTACAAGCAAGACATAGAACTAAAGAAATAGAAATCTAACCCTATCTAATTTCCCAAAATATTTTTCTAATCAATGACAATGAATCTGACAAAAAATCTAACCGAAATATCGAATAAAATTGAAACTGATTTCGGTACTTTAAACTCGGAACAACTCAACCGAAAATCTCATCCTAATTCCTGGAGCATTGCACAATGTTTGGAACATCTAATTATTTCAAACGAAAAATATTTTCCTGTCTTTGAAAATATTATTGCCTCGAAGCATAAAATGACATTTTGGGAAAAGAATAATCCTCTTACCTCTTATACCGGTAAGCAAATGATCAAAACACTAGGTCCTATTGTCACAAAAAAATTTCAATCACCTAAACTTTTTCTTCCTTCTCAATCAACAATTCGAAATTCGATTGTACTTGATTTTGTTTTACATCAAGAGAAACTAAAAAAAATAGTTGATGCTTTAAACGATTCAAAATTCGACAAAATTATTATAACAAGCCCTGTTGCTGCATTGCTTACACTTAACTTAAGAGATGCTTTGCAAATTCTTGTGGTGCATGAGGAGAGGCATTTGTTGCAGATGGTGAGTGGTAAGTAGTAAGTGGTAAGTGGTAAGTGGTAAGTGGTAAGTGGTAAGTGGTAAGTGGTAAGTTCACTCACTACTTACCACTTACCAATCACCGACAAAAGAGTTAAAGAATGGTTAAAGTCTCCAATCAAACCTTAACAGATTGTATTTTTACAAGACAATGAACAAAAGAAGCATCCGGACAATTATTGCACTTATGAGTGTGGCCCTGATTGGGGTTATTGGGCTTCAACTTTATTGGATTCTCCACGATATTCGACTAAAAGAACAACAATTTGAGCAATCTGTCAACCAGGCAATGAATTCAATTGTCGACCGGATTGAAACAACTGAAGCAATGAATATCTTGCATGAAAGGGTTTTCAATATTGACCCTCAAAGAATCACGCAGCTAATGATTCATGATACGTCAAGCTTTATTCCGGTATCGATCACAGACACCAGCATTGAAATCCCCAATCTACCGGGAAATCCTCCTCCTGTCATTGAAGATCTGGACAATGCAGACATCAACATAGAATTTCATCGGCCAGGCAGTAACCGCTCCTTCTTGAGAGTTCAAAAGCGTAATTATTTTCATAAAGACTCTTTAAGTCAGCATACCATTCACAGCTCTCAGATTACACGAGTCTTTGGTGATTCGGCAGAAGTCACAATTCGCCAAAACGAGGAAAAAATAAAAGCACGTTTGGAAAAACTGAATGATGTCATGCAAAAAATGGCTGTTGAATTTGCCGGACCTGATGCTGATATAACTCAAAGAATAGATTCATCACGTCTGGATTCTTTGATAAATATTGAATTAAAAAATCACGGCATTGGTCTTGATGTAAATTATGGCGTGTTAAATGGTTTATCGAATTCCTTCTTAATTAAAAAATCCAAAATTGACCAAAATGAATTGAAAAACTCTAAATTCAGAATCCTTCTTTTTCCGAATGATATTATTTCAAAGCCCGATTATCTGATTCTTCATTTTCCAAGTACAATTAAATTTGTTTTGGCATCTATGTGGTTTATGTTAGCAAGCTCAACGCTGTTTACTTTTATTATTCTCTTTGGTTTTGCTTACACTATTCAAGTAATATATCGTCAGAAAAAACTGTCTGACATAAAGAGTGATTTCATCAACAATATGACGCATGAATTCAAAACGCCCATTGCAACAATTTCCCTTGCAGTAGATGCCATCAAAAACCCAAAAGTTCAAAATGATTCAGAAAAAATGGACTATTTCACGCGTATCATTCGGGAAGAGAATAAGCGAATGAATAGCCAGGTGGAGAATGTATTGAGAATGGCTCAACTTGAAAAAGGTGAATTAGATCTTCACAGAAAGGAATTGAATATGCATTCCATTATTCGTAATGCTGTCGATTTGATCGAACTACAGGTTGAAAGCAAAAATGGAATAATCAACTTGTCTCTCGATGCCACCATTCCAATGATTACCGGTGATGAAATTCACCTCTCTAATGTCATTTTTAACCTGCTGGATAATGCCAATAAATACTCTCCAGAAAAGCCTAATATCACCATTTCGACATACAATAATAGCGATGGTTTATTCGTTTCTGTTAGGGACCAAGGTGCCGGAATGACAAAAGATAACCAAAAGAAGATTTTCGATAAGTTCTACAGAGTCCCAACAGGAAACCTTCATGACATAAAAGGTTTTGGTTTAGGTCTGAGTTACGTCAAAGAAATCATTGAATTACATAAAGGAACAATCCGTGTTGAAAGTGACCTTGGCCATGGAAGCACATTTGAAATTTACTTACCTTATTCATCTGTTTGAAAATACATTAATCATGACAGCAAAAACAAAAATATTATTAGTAGAAGATGATCCAAATTTTGGATCAGTTTTGAAAAATTATTTAGAGTTAAACGAATATGACGTTAAGCTAGCAATAGATGGCTTCGTTGGATATGAGCAATTTGTTGCGGGAAAATTTGACATCTGTATTCTCGATGTAATGATGCCCAAAAAGGATGGTTTTACATTAGCCAAAGAAATTCGCGAGAAAGATGAGCATGTTCCTATTATTTTTCTTACTGCCAAAACCATGAAAGAAGATATGCTTTCCGGTTTCCAGGTTGGAGCTGATGATTATATTACCAAGCCTTTCGACTCAGAAGTTTTATTATACAAACTCAAAGCAATTCTAAAACGGACTGTAGATAAAAATCACGATCCATCACAAAAAGAATTTGATTTGGGGCAATATCATTTTAATTTCGATCATCGAACGATTGCAAAAAATGGCGAATCACAAAAGCTATCTCCCAAAGAAGCTGAATTGCTACGAATGTTATGCATTTACAAAAACGAATTACTTCCTCGTCAAAAGGCCTTAAAAGAAATATGGGGCGACGACAATTATTTCAATGCCCGTAGCATGGACGTATTTATCACGAAGCTTCGTAAATACCTCAAAGAAGATACTTCACTTGATATTATCAATATTCATGGTAAAGGATTTCGATTAATCGATAATGCTTAGTATATTCACCGTACTATAAACCGACTAAGCATTCATTCGTGGACAGAAGAAATTTCCTTAAAAACTCATGTACATTTTGCTTCGCAGCTACAGGAGTAACCGCTTTAACTACTCTGTTACAAAGTTGTGAAACGATTCATATTTTCAATGGTCAAATCAACGACAATTCAATTTCTATTCCTCTTTCGGAATTAGAATCAAAAGATTCTTTGATCGTAAAATCAAACAATTCAGGATCAGATATAGCGCTGATCAAAACCAAATCCGGAGAATGGAAAGCATTACTGATGCTTTGTACACATGCCTCCAACCCTCTCGCTTTTACAGGAAATGGATTTCGTTGCAGTGTTCACTATAGTGAATTTAATCTGGACGGAATACCTCAAAATGGTCCTGCACAAAAACCACTTAAAATTTTGGAGACTGAATTAAAGAAGGGGTTTTTGTTGGTTAAGATTTGAATAAGGGATAATTGATAGTTGACAATTGACAATTGATAATTTTTAGGTGCGTGATATGCAAAAAAACCTAAGTGGTATATCAACAAAAAATAACCCAACGAACCACGACCATCGATTTACGAACCACGAGCAAGGGGGTTTATTTTTATCGGTTGAAAAGGGAAATCTTTATTGATGTGCGGAAAGTTGGTTGTGGAATAATGTGATAGATTTGTTTTTCGAAGAATCAGAAGAGATTTTATATATTCAAAATAGATATCAAATACTTTCTACCCAATTAGTACCAAACAAAATCCTAAATGGATATTAAAAAGTATTCAACCAATTAAGAAAAACCGTAAACCCTGAAAGGGTGTCATTATTGTAGAATGACAAATAAATAAATACAGAAAACCCTGAAAGGGTGACATGATAACATTGTTAGTTGCATATATGCGGAAAATTTGATTGTTACGCATGAAATATTTTTTCAAGCGAATTAATAATTATATTTTGGGCAATAATATAATATTCAAATCATGTCTGGAACATATTCGCAAATTTATATTCAAATTGTTTTCGCAGTCAATGGTAGATCTAATCTATTGAATAAACACTGGCGTCAGGAAGTATTTAAATATATTTCCGGAGTTATTGAAGCAAAAAAGCAAAAATCCATTATTGTAAATGGAGAAGCTGATCATGTTCATGTTTTTATAGGTCTAAAGCCCTCAATGTGTATCTCTGATCTTGTACGTGATATAAAAAATAATTCTTCTAAGTTTATAAATGAAAAGTGTTTTTTTAAAAAGTAAGTTTTCCTGGCAGGAAGGATTTGGAGCATTTTCCTATTCTCACTCAGACATTGATAAAGTTTATCAATATATATTAAATCAGGAAATGCATCACAAATCAAAGACCTTCAAAGAGGAATATTTAGAATTCCTTATAAAATTTAAAATTCAACATGAAGAGAAATATTTATTTGAATGGTATGATTAAAATTCGGTAAACAAAACAATCTAGGAGCTATTTATTTTACTTTTTATCATGTCACCCTTTCAGGGTTTTACTGTCTCTGTGTATTCTATTTTCTACAATTATGACACCCTTTCAGGGTTTTCTGTTGTTCTTAATTGGTTGAATATTTTTTGATATCCATTCATGGTTTTGCTGTTGGTGGTTATTTATCATTCTATAATAAATATTATCATTCTCCAATTACCACCCACTATTCACTACCATCAAAAAGGAATCGAAATCACAAACCTGGTAAACTCCCCCGGCTTTGATTCCACTGCCATTTCACCATTGTGAACTTTCACGATTTCATTGCTAATGCTGAGCCCGAGTCCGGTTCCTTGTCCTGCAGGTTTTGTAGTAAAAAACGGTTCAAAAATTTGATCCTTGATTTTATCCGGTATACCTACTCCATTATCTTGAATTAATAAAATTATATTATCATTCTTTTTCGAAGTAGAAACTAGTAGTGTTGGCGTATAAGCTGTCTTTAATAGGCTAGCCTTTTCATCAACTGCATGAAAAGCATTATTGAAAATATTCAACAATACCCGACCGATATCAGCTGCAACAATATTTATTTCAGGCAAATTAGAATCATACATTCTATCTATTTTACAAGTGAAATCAGGAGCATGAACCTGAACTGCATTCATGGCCATCGACAAATAATTTTCGCAAAGTGTATTAATATTACACAATTCTTTTAACGGTGTTAAACTTCTGGAATGATCAAGCATGTTTTTTACAATGCCATCTGCTCTCTTCCCATGCAATTTTATCTTTTGCATAGCATCGTGTAATCCTTTAATTAATGCTTCCTGATCTTTTGTCGGGTCTACTTCAGAAAGTTCAGAAAGTAACTCTTCAGACAACTCAGAAAAATTAATAATAAAGTTTATGGGATTCCGTATTTCATGTGCAATACCTGCAGAAAGTTTCCCCATTGATGCCAATTTTTCTTGTCTTATTAATTGTTCTTGAGTTGTTTTCAGGAGTTCAAGAGAAGTAGCCAACTCTGCATTCTTTTTTTTCTTTATATTATTTGCATAAATTAAAAACAATATCAAAATAACAAACAAAAAGCATCCAACAATAAACAAGTTCTTAAGTAATCGCTGCTTTTGAACTTGGGCATCTTGTATTGCAGTTTGCTTAGCCATTTCCAATTTATTTTCCTGCTCCGCCTTTGAAATTTCGTACTTCGATTTAATTGTGGCTAACTCGAACGTCTTCCGTTCATTAACCATAGAATCCCGAAGGACCACATATTTACTGAGGTGTTCTGCAGCATCCTTATATTTTTTTTCTTTACTATCAAGTTCATACAAAAGATGATGCGCTTGAATTACTCCTATTCCACGTCCTATATTATTTAAGTAACTTGCTGTAATAACTTTTTCTGCGGCAATACGGGCATTTCTATCATCACCTTTATTGAAGTAAGCATGTGCAATTTCTCCATAAAATAATTGAATCCCAATAGCATCATTTTTTTCGCTGAAGCGTTCAGATGCAATTAACAAATTCGCTATTGCAGAATCATTTTGATTTTGCCTTGCAAAAAACACTCCTCGACCGTAATAATATTCACGATAAGCAGAAGTTCCGGTTCCTACATTGATAAATTTTTTTGCAACAGAAAGCGCTCTGGCAGCATTCGCAAACTCACCTCGTTCTGAAGCACAAAGTGAATA
>CAYHCU010000160.1:0-7199 GCA_964355035.1 uncultured Flavobacteriales bacterium
CGATGCCGAATGTCTGGCTTTAGGCGTTACTATGGCTGAAGATATGTCTGATTGTGATATTCTTCGTGGAATAAAAGAGGTGCCCAAAATTTAACTTTTGTCTGATAAAAAATACTTGTTCTTTTCTCATACTATTAAAAAACAAGCCCATAACCGAGCGCTTTTACAAACGATGATGGAAAAGGGGATTACAATGGTTGATTATGAATGTCTGGTCGATAAAAACGAAAACCGAATCATTGGTTTTGGTCGTTATGCCGGAATTGTAGGAGCGTACAATGGAATTATGGCTTATGGTTTAAAGTACAAAATGTTCAACTTAAAACCTGCTCATCTTTGTCACGATAAAAAAGAACTTTTTTCAGAATTGGACAAAGTAAATTTACCAAATATTAAAGTTGTTGTCACTGGTGGAGGCAGAGTTGCAAATGGCGCTTGTGAAACATTAGGTGCATTGAATTTACGTAAAGTAACACCTTACGAATTTTTGAATTATACTTTTAGAGAACCTGTTTACGTTCAATTACATTCAGAGTCTTATTATGAGGCGAAAGATAAATCGGCGTTTAGTGCTTTCGATTTCCATAAAAACCCTGAAAGTTATCGTTGCGTTTTTAGTGATCCGTTAAGTTTTGCATCCATGACTGACTTATTAATTCATGCCACTTTCTGGGATCCACGTGCTGATATTTTATTCTCCCGTTCCCGTATGCGTGATCCTGATTTTCGGATCAGTGTTATTGCAGATGTGACGTGTGACATCAATGGAAGTGTACCGTCGACTGTGAAAGCCAGTACAATTGACGATAAGTTTTATGGATATAATCCGATGACGGAAGAGCTTATTGGCTCATTCGATAAAGATGTAATCACCGTAATGGCAGTAGACAATCTTCCCTGTGAATTACCTCGTGATGCTTCTGATGGTTTCGGAAAACATTTAATCGAAAGATTGCTACCTTCATTGTTCGGAAATGAAGATCATTCCATTATCGATCGTGCTTCTATACTTAGAGACGGCAAGCTTACGGAGCGGTTTGCGTATCTTAAGGAGTATGCGGGAGGATGAAGGTCGATTGTCGAAGTTCGATGATCGAAGTTCAAAGTTCAAAGTTCAAAGTTCAAAGTTGCCGTGTTTTATAGTGGTGGTTATTATTTTCATGAAAAAAGTGTAATTATTTTGCATTTCTAGGAATGTGACCCCGCTCGGCGGATCCCGCTACTGCTTCGTAATTGAAAGTGCAAATCTATTGACGCTAGAAATCGCCGAGCAGGATTAAGGCGCAGATAAATTCGCAGATGGCAGTGTCTGGTTTTGCATCTGCAAAATATTAGTTTTATTCACTCTTAAGTTAGTATATCCTCAATAATTCCTGACAATTTTTCTTGAATTTCTTGTGGTGATGGAAGTAAACCTCTGAATTCTTTTGGAAGTGTTTCAGTCAATGAATAACTGGCTATTCCTATTGGATTGGATATTTTTTTTAATGCGTATTCTACTATCGTTTTACTTTTGCTTTTACAGATTATTATTCCTATTGACGGATTTTCATTTTCCTGTTTTACCGTATCGTCCAACACCGTTAAATAGAAATTCATTTTGCCGGCATATTCGGGTTTAAACTTCCCTGCTTTTAATTCGATAACGACTAATGATTTCAGCTTTCGATGATACAAAAGCAAATCAATGTAAAAATCTTCATCACCTACTTGTATTCTATATTGATTGCCGATAAATGAAAAGTCTCCACCCATTTCCAATAAAAACTTTCGGATGTTTTTCAGTAGGGCTAACTCTAATTCTCTTTCGTTGTGGCCTTCCGTCATTTCTAAGAAATCAAAGTTGTATTCATCCTTTACCGCAAGATTTGCCTGATGCTTATATTTTTCAGGTACTGTCTTATCAAAGTTGGTTTGATTAAGTAAAAATTTCTCGTACGATTTACTTTCTAGTTGATGGATTAGAATATTTTTTGACCAACCGTATTTTTTAGTCATTTGTATGTAAAACTCGCGTTCAAAATCGTCTTTGCACTTACTAATTATAACAATATTATGACTCCAGCTAATTTCTCCAACCAATGGTTGGAGTTTTGCATTGTCCTTGTATTTTAAATACAATTGTCTCATATACCAAAGGTTTTGAGCTGAATAACCTTTAACCCCTGCAAATTCAATTTGTAAATCTTTTGACAAGGTCTCTACGATAGACTTTCCCCAACCATGTTCTTTTTGTTTTTCTACAATACTTTTCCCGATTTCCCAATACAATGTCAACAGGGTTTTATTGACCAGTTTCATGGCCTCATATTGCGCCTGATGTATTTTTTCTTTTATGTCCTTTAAAAAAGTTTTGTAGGGATCATTTTCTGTTTTTGCCATGAGAGACAATTTCTTTTTTTAATTTTAATTGTTTTTTATTCAGACAGCTTCTTGTTTGTGGATTTTGATGGTGCGTGGCATAAAACAAAAGTAGTCTTGCATTAAAAAGATTACAACCAATAAAAGCGAGATGTTTTAATAGAATATTATTAATGTGTTTTGGAGAATAATTTGTATGTTTGCCTAAAGTAGCATGATTAAAAAATCAGAAGACGCTTAGTCCCTTATTCTCGGCGGAATCTCGCTACTGCTTCGTAATTGAAAGTGCAAATGTGTTGACGCTAAAGATTCAGCCGAGCGGGGTTTTGAACTTACCACTTACCACTAACTACTTACTTTTTTCAACAACCGAATAGTCGCCTCCGGATCAGCAGAAGAAAAAACAGTATTGCCGGCAACAAAGACATCAGCTCCGGCTTTCAAAAGGGCAGGGGCATTTTTCAAGTCGACACCACCGTCTATTTCAATTTTTGCTTTTGAACCTGATTTCAAAATCATTTCTTTCAGCTCAGAAATTTTTGAATATGTGCGTTCAATAAATTTTTGTCCACCGAATCCCGGGTTTACACTCATCATGCAAACGAGATCTATGTCAGCAATCACATCTATCAAAGATGAAACAGGAGTATGTGGATTGATGGCCACGCCTGCCTGCATTCCTGTTTGTTTGATATGTTGAATGGAGCGGTGTAAATGTGTCGATGCTTCAATATGTATGCTTAAAATATCTGCACCGGCATCTTTAAAGTGTTGAATAAATCGTTCCGGTTGAACAATCATCAAATGAACATCGAGTGGTTTTTTTGCATGCTTTTTTATTGCTGCGATTACCGGAAATCCAAACGATATATTCGGCACAAAAACACCATCCATTACATCTACATGAAACCAATCTGCTTCACTGCGATTGATCATTTCAATATCCCGTTGCAAATTTGCAAAATCTGCTGATAAAATACTGGGTGCAACAAGTACTGACATATTGGTTGGCTTTGGTTGGCAAAGATATAATATTCGTTTCGTTATTTTGCCTGATTGGTAGAAATTGGTGGGTGGTAATTAGTAATTAGTGAGTAATTAAAACGATCAACTCTATTTAGATGTTGACACAAACTTACTATTTACCACTTACCACTCACCAAAGAAAAAAAAGCCGCTCATTTCTGATACGGCTTTTCCACTTTTAACGTATAGGCATCTTATCCTAGATAGGTTTTCAGAATTTTACTTCGTGAAGTGTGTTTCAATCGACGGATTGCTTTTTCTTTAATCTGTCGTACACGTTCACGTGTCAGGTCAAAACGTTCGCCGATTTCTTCTAATGTCATCGGTTGTTCGCCGGCAGCTAAGCCGAAGTACAGCCTTATCACATCTGCTTCACGAGTTGTTAAGGTACAAAGTGCACGTTCTACTTCACGACGTAGTGATTCAGTGATGAGAGAGGAGTCAGGATGCGGTTGGTCGTCGTCTCCTAATACATCTATCAATGTGCTGTCTTCACCTTGCGTAAGTGGTGCGTCCATAGAAATATGACGACCGGATGTGCGCATTGCATCTTTAATATCATCTACGCTTAATTCCATTGCTGTTGCAATTTCTTCTGTAGATGGTTCACGCTCGAATTCTTGTTCAAGCTTAGAAAAAGTCTTGTTAATCTTATTGATTGAACCGATTTTATTCAATGGCAATCGTACAATACGCGACTGCTCTGCTAATGCTTGCAGAATCGACTGACGAATCCACCAAACGGCATAAGAAATGAATTTGAATCCACGGGTTTCATCGAAACGCTGTGCAGCTTTTATCAATCCCAGATTTCCTTCATTAATAAGGTCACCTAATGTCAATCCTTGGTTTTGGTATTGTTTTGCAACCGATACAACAAAGCGTAAATTGGCCTTGGTAAGTCGTTCCAGCGCTTTTGGATCGCCTTTCTTAATTAGCTGAGCAAGTCTTACTTCTTCTTCTGCCGTTATTAGTTCGACCCTGCCAATCTCCTGTAGATACTTATCTAATGACGCCGTCTCCCGATTTGTTACCTGTTTGGTAATTTTTAGTTGTCTCATGCTTACTTTTTGATGATTTAGGAAAAATTATTCTTATGTGAAACGCTGGGGTTATCGATTAGTTTCAGCTATTTTTAAAATATACAAGCTGTTTTTTCAAAATGAGCTTTTTAGCCTTAATTTTTTGTGAGTAGTGAGTGGTAATTGGTGATTAGTGGGTTTAGGATAAAAAAAGGAGCAAATCTTTTGACCTGCCCCTTATTTAAGTAAGTAGTGATTGGTGAGTAGTAATTGGTAAATAGTAATTGGTGAGTAGTAATTAGTGAGTAGTTGACAATGTCTGAATAAAGTTGACCGCAACCTACATGGCACTTACCACTTACCACTTACCTCCTTGGTGATCTCCGTTCCCCGCTGCCACCTTGGCTTGGGCTGGATTCAGACATTCCTTCCGGACGTGGGTCAAGGACTTTTTTGGAAAGTCTGTATTTACCTGTCTTTTTGTCCACTTCGATCAATTTCACCTTTATTTTTTCGCCTTCTTTGAAAACACCGTCCATTTTATCAATTCTATTCCAACTGATCTCAGAAATGTGAAGAAGTCCGTCTTTGCCTGGCATAAATTCTACGAAAGCACCGAATTCCATGATGTTTTTCACCTTGCCTTCGTACACTTCTCCAACTTCCGGAGATGCTGTGATGGCACGGATGCGTGCTTTTGCTGCTTCAATTCCGTCTTTATCCACTGAAGAGATTTCAATGATTCCTTCATTGTTAACTTCTTCAATCGAAATTGTAGTATTCGTTTCGCGTTGCATTTCCTGAATGATCTTTCCTCCTGGTCCGATTACGGCTCCGATGAATTCTTTTGCAATCACCAATCTTTCAATGCGAGGTGCATGTGGTTTGTAATCGGCACGAGGAGCAGAAAGCGTCTTCATCATCTCACCTAAGATATGCATGCGACCTTCTTTTGCCTGAGTCAATGCCTGAACCATAATATCCATTGGCAAGCCTTGGATTTTAAGATCCATCTGACAAGCACAAATACCTTTATCGGTTCCTGTAACTTTGAAATCCATATCACCTAAATGATCTTCATCTCCAAGGATATCACTCAATACTGCAAAACGACCTTTGCCATCTGTGATCAATCCCATGGCAATTCCGGAAACCGGTTTGCGAATCTGAACGCCGGCATCCATTAATGCAAGTGTTCCTGCACAAACTGTTGCCATTGACGAAGAACCATTTGATTCTAAGATGTCAGATACAACACGAATTGTATATGGACATTCCGTCTCAGGAGGAAGAACAATTTTAAGAGAGCGCATGGCAAGATTTCCATGACCAATTTCACGACGGGCAGGAGCACGGTTTGGTTTTACTTCACCGGTAGAAAATCCGGGGAAGTTATAATGCAATAAGAATTTTGTTGAACCTTCACGTGTTGGTGTGTCAATCATTTGTTCGTCCATCTTGTTACCAAGAGTAACAGTAGTTAATGATTGAGTTTCGCCACGAGTAAAAAGTGCTGATCCATGTGGAGTAGGAAGGTAACCTACTTCTGCCCAGATCGCACGAATATCAGTTGTCTTACGACCATCTAATCGAATTCCTTCAGCAAGAATACAATTACGCATTGCATCACTTTCTACATCGAAGAAATAACGTTTGATCATTCCTGATTTTGCTGCTTTATCTTCGTCAGACAAAGTAGCCATAAACTCTTCGTGTATTGCTTTGAAAGCACTTGAACGGGCATGTTTATCAGGATTTGCACTACGTGCAATTGCATATGCTTTATCATAACAGAATGTACGAACTTGTTCTTTCAGATCCGCATCATTTGTTTCATGTGAGTATTCACGTTTTGTTTTATTTCCACAAAGCTCGCGAAGTTCTGTTTGAACCTGGCATTGAACTTTAATGGCTTCATGAGCGATACGGATAGCATCAAGCATTTCCATTTCACTAACTTCTTTCATTTCACCTTCAACCATTAAAATACTATCGTTATTTCCGGCAACGATCATATCGATGTCGGCACGAAGGTTATCTGTTGTAGATGGATTGATAACAAATTTGCCATCGATACGAGCGACACGAACTTCGGAGATCGGTCCGTTGAAAGGTATATCAGAGATGGTGATAGCGCAAGATGCAGCAAAACCTGCAAGAGCATCCGGTTGAACTTCTACATCACCTGAAATTAAAGTGATGATCACTTGAGTATCGGCATGATAATCTTCCGGAAACATTGGACGAAGTGCACGATCTACTAAACGGCATGTTAATATTTCATATTCAGACATCCGGCTTTCTCTTTTGAGAAATCCACCCGGAAAACGTCCGACTGATGAAAATTTTTCTTGGTAATCAACAGAGAGTGGAAGGAAGTCTATTCCTTCTTTTGCTTCTTTTGTAGAAACTACTGTTGCTAATAACATTGCGTTTCCACAACGTACAACTACAGATCCATCGGCTTGTTTAGCCAGACGTCCTGTTTCAACGGAAACTTTTCGGCCGTCACCGAGATCAAATTCTTTTACGATTCCTTTTGACATTTTGCAGCTTGATTAATTACAAATTAAAAAAGGCAATCTCGAGAATTGCCTTTTCTTTATTTTGGTTATGTTTTTTCTTATTTTCTTATTTTCAAATCGGCGATAATCTTACGATAACGTTCGATATCATTTTTTAGAAGGTAATCTAAAATACTACGACGCTTTCCTACTAAATGAATCAATGACCGTTGTGTAGCGAAATCTTTTTTCTTTACTTGAAGATGACCAGTCATGAAACTGATTT
>CAYHCU010000161.1:0-7186 GCA_964355035.1 uncultured Flavobacteriales bacterium
GTCATTATTTTATACACTAACTTAATGACATTGCCTGTAAGGAACTCGTCGTTCTCTAAGTTCGGCGGCTCGCAAATACTTATTTGGATTCACCTTTACTAGCAGTAAACAAAACTTTGAACACACTCGTAAATTAAATCTCTCCCCAACTTTTTATGCTGACCCAAATGCAATCACTCCCCAACTTTTAAAAATGCCCCCTTTTTCAACCCCCGCGAATTCATTTCACCAAATAACAGTTGCTAAGTTCAGAAAACTTCAATACTTTGATCCAAATTTCTATATCATGAAAAAGAAATTTCTACTACTTGCAATTACTTTTTTATTTGGCGCTAATCTTAAAAAGATTAGTTGTAAATTAATCGAAATTATTTTATGACCGCACTAAAAATCTTCAAATCCTCTGCCGGCTCCGGAAAAACCTTTACTCTGGTAAAAGAATACCTTAAATTAGTTCTTGACCGTCCGGAAGATTATCGCTCTATTCTCGCTATCACATTTACAAATAAAGCGGCTGAAGAAATGAAAAGTCGTATTGTTGAAGCATTGGTCGACCTTTCTTCAGGTAAAAAAAATCAGTTGCTGGAAATTCTTGAAAAAGAAATACCGAATGTAAATATCCGTCTTCGTGCAGAGAAATCATTGAAAAACATACTGCACGATTATTCTTCCTTTTCTGTCAGCACTATCGACAGTTTCTTTCAAAGAATACTTAGAGCTTTAGCACGTGAAATTCACCTTCCTCTTAAAATGGAAGTTGAAGTCAGCGCCGATGACGCTATTCTTGCAGTGACAGATTCCATTCTTCGCGAAGTCGGAAATGATGCAGAACTCACAGATTGGCTAACTGATCTTGCGCTTCAAAAAATGAGCGAAGAAAAAGGCTGGAATATTGAAACAGATATAGCAATTGTTGCCGGTGAACTTTTTAAAGAAGACCATCATAATAAAAATATTTTATCCAGAGAAGATATTAAACGCATCTATTTGGACATGAATCGCATTAAAAATGCCTTCACTTCAAAGATGAAAAAAATTGGTGAGAAAGGATTAAGTATCATCTCCGGTGCCGGTTTTTCAGTAAACGACTTTTCGTACAAAGAAAGTGGTGTTGCAGGTTACTTTACAAAAATTTCCACTCCTAAAAATTCTGCATCTTTTCTTATCGGCGGGAGAGTTGAGAAAGGCTTAGCTGATCCTTCCTCATGGACATCTAAAAAAAGCGAATACAAAAGTGCTTTGGACGACTTAGTTTCTTCTGCTTTACTTCCACTTTTACAAGAAGCCGCTGCAATTGTCGATTCTGAGTACAGAAAATACGCTACGGCAAATGAAGTATTGAAAAAAATCTATCTTTTCGGTTTAGTAAACGATTTGCAAGATAAATTTCGTGAATACAGAAAAGAAAATAATGTCATTCTGCTTTCAGACACAACAAAATTACTTGGTGATATTATTGAAGGAAATGATACACCTTTTATCTATGAAAAAACCGGAAACAGATACAAACATTTATTGATTGACGAATTTCAGGATACAAGTTTATTGCAATGGAAAAACTTATTGCCTTTAGTCATAAACGCTCTGGGAAGTGGATTTACAACCTTGATAGTTGGTGATGCCAAACAATCTATTTATCGATGGCGCGGCGGGAATATGAATTTGCTTATTCGGGAAATCTTTACTGATCTTGTCAATTTTAAATCGATTACGAAATCGGAAGTGCTTTCCATGAACTTCAGAAGTAAAAAAGAAATTGTCACCTTTAATAATCAGTTTTTTCTGAATGCTACTCAAATAGCAAATGTCCAACTTGACATGGACAACCATCCTATTCTTGCTCTCGCTTATGGCAATGATCTTTCTCAAAAAGTTGCTCCTAAAAATGACGTGAGCGGATACGTACAGTTTGATTTTATCAAATCCGAAGAAGCTGAAAACGAGGATGAAGAACCTTTGAAATGGAAAGATATCGCTTTGAATAATTTGATTACGGAAATTCGAAATCAAATATCTAAAGGATTCTCTTATCGCGACATTGCTATTCTTGTAAGAAAAAATACAGAAGGAAATGAAGTAGCAACTTTTCTTTTGGAAAATGAAATTGATAAGATCATTAGCCCTGATTCATTGCTTATCACTAGCTCACCCCGAATTAATTTTCTGGTGAATGTTCTTCGCTTTTTAGCAGATCAAAAAAATGCTATTGCAAGAGCAGAGGTGCTTTATTATTTTGCAAACAACATTGCAAAATTAAATTTCGACAAGCATGTTTACTTTTCTGATCACAAAAATTTCAAGTATGCAGGAAAAACAGGAAACACAGGTAAAAAAACTGCCACTCTTTTTCCACCTGAAAGTTTAAATGAATCAAGTTTCAACGAAATTTTACCGGAAAGTTTTACCGGTCATCTCACCTACTTAGCAAACCTTCCAATTTATGATATCAGCGAACAACTTGTCGAAATCTTTGGACTGAATAAAAAACCGGATTCGTTTATTCAGCGTTTCCAGGATCTGGTCTTAGAATACAGCACCGGCTTCGACAGCTCATTGGAAGGATTTATTAATTGGTGGGATTCAAGCAAAAAAGTTCGTGGCGCTTCTGTAATTACACCTCAAAATGAGGATGCAATTCAAATCATGACTATTCACCGTTCAAAAGGTTTGCAATTCCCAATTGTATTTGTGCCTTTTTGTGATTGGAGATTACAACCAAAAGCAAACGAACTCATCTGGCTAAAAACAAATGAATCACCATTTGATGAACTTGGGAAAACTGCTTTAGTCACAACGAATGGATTGAAAGAAACGTATTATTCAGAAAACTATCTCGAAGAAATAAATCAGACAGTAATTGACAATATGAACATGCTCTACGTTGGGTTTACAAGAGCCGAAGAGAAGTTATTTGTCTACTGTCCAAAAGACAATGAAAAAGATTTGAATAGTGTTTCCAAATTGATCAGTAGAACTTGTCACCAATTGGACCCTGAAAGCGCAGAAAGTTTTACCCGCGGTGAAAATTTCAAAAAACCTGAAAAGGACAAGGTTCCTTCAGATATTATTTCGACTGACTTAACAATATACCCTTCCAACCGCTGGCAAGACAAGCTGGCACTTTCTTCACATGGAAATGATCTCATTGAAATGATTGAGAAAAAAGAGTTGAGTAAAGTGAATTACGGAATCCTTATTCATGCACTTTTAGCAGAAATCAAAGACATCTCAGAATTCAAACATTTGGCAGATAAATTTGTCTTTGAGGGAATGATTACCGAAGTCCAAAAAATCGACCTGTTCAATGAAGTAGATAGTATATTAAAAGTTCAGGAAATAGCTGACCTTTTCTCCAAAGATTTTGAAGTAAAAGCCGAGCACGAAATTATACTTCCGGATGGCGAAGTTCTGCGACCCGATCGAGTCATCATCAAAAATAAACAAGCAATTGTAATCGACTTCAAAAGTGGACTGCCGCACAAAAAACATGAAAATCAAGTGACGCAATATGCTGATGTGCTCTTAAAAATGGGTTACACCCCGGTTTCTTCCAAACTGGTATATTTAACTAACCGGACAGTTGTTTCGCTTTAGAATTTGCTATTTCCACGATTAAAACTTACGTTTGACCTACCATTCAAAATCTATGTACACCAATCGCCCACTTCAAATTGCTTTAATCGACGACGACCCTCAAATGAGAGAGATGTTGAACGATTTTTTCACAGGAAAATATAAAAACTCGGAAGTCAGTACCTTCGCTACTGGTGAAGCCGCTTTGACGAATTTAATAATTGAGCCTAATCTCATTGTACTTGATTATCATCTTGATTCTTCTGATGCTCTTGCTATGAATGGCCTTCAGGTTTTGAAAAAGTTGAAAGAAAAATACCCCAATGTCCCGGTCATCTTTTTATCAGGTCAGGAAAAAGCCGAAGTAGCTGCAAACACAATGAAATATGGTGCTTATGATTACATCGTAAAAAACGAAAGCGCTTTTCATAAACTAGAAATCATATTCAACAACATTCTTGGTCATGTTGAATTAAAGAAAAATCTAGGTACTCAAAAATTCTTCAATGCTATCTTATTGATAGTGGTAATTGCTATGTTAATTGGCATGGTAGTTTCAAAAATGTCTTAAACAAATTAGGTAATTTGTCCGAAAATAATAGATATAGTTTTCTGGATAGTACCCGTGGACTCGCCGCTTTTATTGTTTTGCTAGCGCATACAATTAAAACATTTGCTCCGAAATTTTTTAATTCTCTATTCAGTTTTATTTGGGATTCACAAGCAGCGGTCCTATATTTTTTTATTCTGAGTGGATTTGTATTAACCGTTTCAATCAAATCAACCGACCTTTCACTCAAAACTTATACTTCTTTTGCTGCAAGAAGAATTTTACGCATTTACCCTGCTTTTATTATTGTTCTACTACTCGCTTTTTGCTTCTATCCTTTCTTTAATTATCCGGTTAATAGTTGGCTAAATGAATATTGGCAAAATAATTTTTCAATTCCGGAAATGTTAAAACAGGCAATTTTGATTTTCAGATTTCCAAATGAGCCAACAGGAAGAATTCTGCCACATGATTGGACATTGTCAATAGAAATAATGATCTCGCTTGTACTACCCTTATTAGTTTGGATAGCAAAGAAAAAATCATGGTTGATTATAATTCTTGTCTATCTGATGGTTAAAACCCTTCCGATCGACTCCTTTATTTTTGATTTCACTCTTGGAATATTCATCGCTATCAGAAAAGAATTCCTGATAGTTGCTTGGAAAAAAATCGGGAATTTGGGACATGCTATTGGGCTATTATTAGCACTATTCATTCTTCAAATTGACAGAATTTTACCTGCTTTTTCTCTTATCATAGAACAATTTCTTATTCATTCCAAAAGTTGGGGCCTGAGTATCATGCTAATTGCTATTATTTCTTCTAGTAGATTGCAAAATTTGCTTGATAATAAATTCTTGATTTTCCAAGGAAAAATCAGCTACAGTTTGTACCTGATTCACCTCATCTTAATTGGAATTTTATACAAATTTCTACCTGATTTAAATGTCGTTCCTGCATTGCTTTTCATCTATTCAACTTCACTCCTTTTATCTGCTTTTCTTTACAAAACAGTCGAAAAACCAATGATTCAAATCGGGAAAAACGGTTTTTGGGTATAAATGCCCAATAATATATATACCTTTGCCGGCAAATAAAAAAAGTATGTCAAACGGTATTTATCAAGTTCCTGTTGCAATCAACGAACCGGTTTTAAACTATGCTCCGGGAAGCCCTGAGCGTGAATCAATAAAAGCTGCATTGAAAAAAATGCGTAGCGAAGTCAGAGATATTCCAATGTTTATCGATGGCAAAGAAGTCAGAACAGAAAAACTCGGACAAGTTAGACCACCACATGATCATCAACACGTGGTTGCAAATTTCCATCAGGGAGATAAATCGCATGTTGAGCAAGCTATCAAAGCTGCGCTTGCTGCCCGCGAACAATGGGCTTCGCTTGACTGGGAACATCGTGCATCCATCTTTTTAAAAGCAGCTGATTTAATTGCCGGCCCTTATCGAGCATTGATCAATGCTGCAACAATGGTTGGACAAAGCAAAAGTATTTATCAGGCAGAAATCGATGCCGCATGTGAGTTAATCGATTTCCTTCGTTTCAATGTTCAATACATGCGTGAGATTTATACGCAACAACCAATATCTTCCAAAGGCGTTTACAACAGAGTAGAACAAAGACCGCTTGAAGGATTTGTTTTCGCACTTACACCATTCAACTTTACTGCAATCAGCGGCAATTTGCCGACTTCTGCTGCTATGATGGGAAATACAGTAGTTTGGAAGCCATCTAACACGCAGATTCTAGCTGCCAGTATTATCATGCAGGTATTCATGGAGGCCGGAGTTCCTGCAGGTGTCATCAACCTTGTTTATGTTTCCGGTCCTGTTGCAGGAGAAGTCATCTTTAATCACCCGGAATTTGCAGGTATACACTACACAGGTTCAACTGCTGTGTTTCAGGATATCTGGAAAACGATTGGAAATAACATTCACAAATACAAAAGTTATCCACGTATCGTAGGGGAAACCGGTGGAAAAGATTTTATTCTTGCTCATCCTTCTGCTGACGTCGATGCTTTGATTACCGGATTAATTCGTGGAGCTTTCGAATACCAGGGACAAAAATGTTCTGCTGCTTCGCGAGCGTATATTCCGAAAAGTTTATGGCCTGCAGTAAAGGAAGGATTGATTCGTGATGTGAATTCATTCAAGATTGGACCAACAGAAGATCTTTCCAATTTCTTTAATGCTGTGATTGACGAAAAATCGTTCGACAAACTTGCAAGTTATATTGATGAAGCGAAAAAGAATCCTGATGTGAATGTTGTTGTTGGTGGCACTTACGACAAATCGACAGGCTGGTTTATTCATCCAACTATTTTGGAAGTGAAGGATCCGTTTTATGTGACCATGTGCGAAGAGTTATTCGGGCCGGTCCTCACACTTTATGTTTACGACGACAATAAATTTGACGAAGTCCTGGAAACTGTTGACAAAACCGGAACCTACGCTTTGACCGGTGCCATCTTTTCACAAGACCGATATGCAGTCGACAAAGCCATGAAAAAGTTAGTGAATGCCGCCGGCAATTTTTACATCAACGATAAGTGCACCGGCGCAGTAGTTGGACAACAACCTTTCGGTGGTGGTCGTGCAAGTGGAACCAACGACAAAGCAGGTTCAGCATACAATCTGTTAAGATGGGTTACACCAAGAACAATCAAAGAAACATTTGATCCTGCGAAGGATTATCGTTATCCTTTTCTTAATCCTGAAAAGTAAAAACAAAAATCCGGTCTCATCAAGACCGGATTTTTTTGAGACCTTTGCTGTTTGTAAAGAAATAGCTAGCCCTGAAAGGGCGATATCTGTCAACGTTGTGCTTTTTACCCATCATTGAAAATATAAGTTACCCACCTAGCCCTTAAAGGTCGTCACCTTCAAAAGTTGGGGAGAACTTAATTAAATAATGATGCAGGATTATAAAACTGTGCTCGGCGAGTCTAATGATAAAATTGCAATGAACAATCTGTCATGCAAAGAAATCTACAAGTTCCTTTGCAGGATGACGGATGCATCCTTTGAGAGGGGAAGAGGGAAAAG
>CAYHCU010000162.1:0-7167 GCA_964355035.1 uncultured Flavobacteriales bacterium
AAATAATAATTTTAGTGTCAGGGGAGGTGAGAAGTTCTTCAAGAATTTTTTCAATATTCCGAACCTGAGAACCACTTAATTCATCATCAAAAATGGCGAGCTTAACATTGTTCTCCGACATAAATACCCGAATCTGTTCAAGCTTTCCACTACCAATGAATATCCGAGAATGCGGATCATCCATCTTTTGTGTAAAGCGCTTGAAGGTATTTGCCCCGGCAGTCTCTGCAAGAAATGCTAATTCATCGAGATACTCATTTACCTGTTCTTCACTCTGATTTTTAGTTATCAACTCTACAAGTATCGTCGATTCTTTCATTGACGCATTTGAATTTAGTCTGCTTTATTGTGAAAACATTGTAGTTGAAAATCATTGCTCCAGATAATTTTGTGGCCTTAAACCTTCAACGAATTTTGATACTGCTGCAATGTTCTCGTCGCTTATAGTAACGGAATAACCCGGCATTTTGCCTTTACTTCCATCACGAACCATAATTAAAAGATCTTCGCTGCTTATTCTTGACATTGTAAGATCTTTTGCATTACGATACATTTTCTTTCCATCTGTTCCATGACAAAATGCGCAATTTTCAAAATAGACTTTTGCACCTAAACTGTTTTCGGAAGTCTCACTTCCACCAATTTGAACATTAGCAGGAAGGAAGGGTTTGTTTCTACTAGCTTCAGATAAACCGTATGCGCCAACGATAAGTAACATTGAAAGTAAAGCAAGTCCTTTGTTTTGCTTTTTGAAACCAATCATTGCAAGAGGAATACTCAAGAAAACAAGAACCAGTTTTATGATATGCAGTGTTTTTATTCCGCCAAGAATAATGAAAAGCCAGATTCCGGTGACTAAGAATAATGTACTAATAATCATTTCAGGAACTTTTGTGACTTTACTGTATTTCTCCAACATGCTTTTACTCGTAAAAAGCAAGATAGTCTTAATAACATAGGTTAATAAAAAGAGCATTACAGAAATCCCATGAATGCGGGCTAATAAATTTGAGTCCATTATGTGTTTAGTTTTGGGTAAAAATAGTAAAAAAGTTCTAACCTTATCTTAAAATTGTACCCGCTAAGGTCGAAATTACCTTACTATTCTGATTTTTTTGAAAAAGTTACTTCGTTAATTCTAGTTAAAGGCGCAAAAACAACTTTTAGCTATAAAAAGTAGGTGTTTCAATTACCTAAAATCTTATCTTTCCATCCTTAATTCTCCTCAATGAAAAGATTATTTATACTAGCAATTTTTGTGTTGGCTGCCTTCCAAGACTTTGCGCAAGAAACTTTCCCCGTAAATGGAACTGCTGATCTGAGACATACGATCTATGCTTTTACAAATGCTGTTGTCCATTCAGATTATAAAACTTCAATTCCTTCCGCTACACTGCTGGTGCAAGATGGCAAGGTTTTAAATGTTGGATCCAATATCCAAATTCCTGCGAGTGCTGTTGTTTTTGATTTGAAGGGAAAGCATATCTATCCTTCGCTAATCGATATTTTTAGCGACTATGGGATGTCAGAAGTAAAACGGAATACAGACGAAGACCGCACTCCGCAGTTTATTTCAAATACAAAAGGTGCTTATAATTGGAATCAGGCAGTGCGACCGGAATTTGATGCTTATCGGAATTTTATAGCAGATGGAAAAAAAGCTGACGAGCTACGAAAAATGGGCTTTGGTACTGTCATGAGTGTTTTGCGTGATGGTGTTATACGTGGCACTTCTACCGTTGTTTTATTGAGTGATGAAAGAGAGAACGAATTGATTATTCGTGATCGTGCTGCTGCAAACTATTCTTTCAATAAAGGAAGTTCAACGCAAGATTATCCTTCTTCATTGATGGGATCGATTGCTTTACTTCGTCAGACGTATTATGATGCTGATTGGTACAGCAAAGGTGGTTATAAAGAAGAATATAATATTTCTTTGGATGCTTTCAATAAAAATAAAAGTCTCCCTCAGATATTTGAAGCGAACGACAAACAAAATGTTCTGCGTGTGAATAAAATTGGTCAAGAATTTGGAGTAAATTATATTATCAAAGGCGGAGGAGACGAGTATGAAAGAATCGATGAAATAAAAAATTCCGGAAATGCGCTTATCGTTCCTTTAAACTTTCCCGAGGGCTTTGATTTTTCGGATCCGTATGATGCCATCAACGTTTCTTTGCATCAAATGAAAGCATGGGAACTGGCTCCAACGAATCCCGGAGTCTTAGCCACTCAGAAAATTCCATTTGCGCTTACAACAGCAGATTTAAAAAACAAAACCGACTTTTGGAAAAATCTTCGCAAAGCTATAGAGAATGGATTGACGGAAGAAGATGCCATTAAGGCCCTGACATATACTCCTGCTATGTTGATGAAGCTGGATGATCAGATTGGCTCATTGAAAAATAATATGCGGGCTAATTTTATTATCGCATCCTCAAATATTACAAACAAAGATAATGTTATTTTTGAAAACTGGATCAACGGAAAACGCTATCAGTTTGCGGATCTTTCTTTGGCTGATGTTCGTGGTAATTATTCTTTGATCATTAACAATCGTACACCAATCAGAATAAAAATTGCAGGTAATGTAAATACTCCTGAAGCTTTTGTTTATGAAGATACGACCTCTTCAAAAATAAACTTCTCTCGTCAAGGTCCAACAGTTCTCTTGCAATTTGAATTAAAGAAAACAGAGCCAAAAGGAAATTATCGTTTAACAGGAGAGACATCAACTCAAAACTGGACAGGAAATGTATTATTGCCATCTGCTGAATGGGGAAAATGGTCAATGAAATTGGATTCTTCTTTTATTGCTCCTATTGCTAAAACGGATTCAGCAAAAAAAGAAAGTCCGAAGGGTGTAGTTTTTTTCCCAAACATGGCTTATGGTTGGAAAGAATTGCCTAAAGCAAAAACGTATCTCATTACCAATGCTACGGTTTGGACGAATGAACAAGATGGTATTTTGAAAAACACAGACGTCTTATTTTCTGAAGGGAAGATAAAGCAAATCGGAAAAAATATTGCTCCTCCTGCAGGTTGTGACGTTATCGATGGAACAAATCTGCATGTGACTCCCGGAATAATTGACGAACATTCACACATCGCTGTTTCCGATGCGGTGAATGAAGGGACGCAATCTTCCAGTGCAGAAGTTCGAATTGGTGATGTCGTGGATGCTGATGACATTCAAATTTATCGCCAACTTTCCGGTGGTGTAACAACTTCACATTTACTGCATGGTAGCGCAAATGCAATTGGCGGACAAACTCAATTGATCAAACTTCGTTGGGGACAAGCACCGGAGAAATTAAAATTCGAAGGAGCTCCCGGCTTTATAAAATTTGCTTTAGGAGAAAATGTGAAGCAAAGCAATTGGGGCGATAAACAAGTGACTCGTTTCCCTCAAACAAGAATGGGTGTTGAACAAGTGTACATGGATTATTTCGGAAGAGCAAGTATTTATGATGCTAAAATGAACCTCACACAATCCACTTCCATTTCGAAAAACGATTTCCGAAAAACGAATACTGATTTGCAAATTCCAACACGCCGCGATCTTGAACTAGACGCATTGGTGGAAATTCTAAAAAGCAAACGATTTATCACTTGTCACAGTTATTTGCAAGGAGAGATTAATATGCTAATGCATGTGGCTGATACTTTCGGATTTAAAATAAATACATTCACACATATTCTCGAAGGCTATAAAGTTGCAGATAAAATGAAAGCGCATGGAGTTAGTGGTGCTTCCTCATTCAGTGACTGGTGGGCTTACAAGTTTGAAGTGTATGAAGCAATTCCTTACAATGGTGCCATTATGCATAAAGTTGGTTTAAATGTTTCGTACAATTCAGATGATGCAGAAATGGCGCGTCGCTTAAATCAAGAGGCTGCAAAAGCTGTGATGTATGGTGGCGTCAGCGAAGAAGAGGCTTTTAAGTTTGTGACACTTAATCCTGCTAAAATGTTGCACGTTGATGATCGAACGGGAAGTTTGAAAGTTGGTAAAGATGCCGATGTTGTGGTTTGGAATGAAAATCCACTTTCGATTTATGCTAAACCATTACAAACATTTGTTGATGGTGTTAAATACTTCGATGTTGTTCAGGATGAAAAACTACGTGGAGAAATTACAGCAGAGAAAGCACGGTTAATGCAAAAAATGACGGACGCAAAAAACAAAGGCGAAAATATGGCAAAGCCTTCTTTTAAAGCAACAGAACTCAAACATTGTAATGATGTGGAATTGGCAATGCCTCGTTAATCATCTAAAGAAAGAAAATCATGAAAAAAATACTATATATATTTTGTACACTATTCGCCATTTCAGCGAATGCACAGAAACCAACTCCTGCTCCAATTCAGAGTCAACGTATTCTGGTGATGAATGGAATTGCACATTTAGGAAATGGGAAAGTAATTCAAAATTCAGCAATTGGTTTTGTAAATGGTAAATTGACTCTCGTTGCTGATGCCACTTTGATCAAACTTGATAAGTCAAAGTTCGACAAAATTATAGATGCTCAAGGAAAACATATTTATCCAGGTTTGATAGAATGTAACTCCACTCTCGGGATTACAGAGATTGATCTTGTCCGTTCTACGAACGATAATTATGAAGTTGGTGAAATGAATCCGAATGTTAGCAGCTTGGTTGCCTACAATACTGATTCACGCATTATTCCGACCGTTCGTTCGAATGGTGTTTTATTAGCCCAGGTTGTTCCTTCCGGCGGAACAATTAGTGGACAGTCAAACGTAATGCAACTCGATGCATGGAACTGGCAGGATGCTGCTTATAAAATTGATGAAGGCATTCATGTGAATTGGCCACGGATGTATGTTTACAGAGGTGGCAATGCCGAGCCGGAGGATGTCCAACGGAATAAAATTCAACGTTCACTAAATGATCTTCAACTTTATTTTGATGAAGCAAAGGCTTACTCTATCTCAGGTTCAAAGATAGAGAGTTTTAAGTTTGACGCTAAATCATCAAAGATATCCGATCGAAATTTAAAATTCGAAGCAATGAAAGGATTGTTTGACAAAACAAAATCGTTATATGTTCATTGTGATTATGTGAAGGAAATAATCAGTGCAGTTTCTCTTGCAGAAAAATTCGGGTTCAAACTTGTGATTGTAGGTGGTAGTGATTCTTATCGTGTAACTGATCTTTTAGAATCTAAGAATGTAGCTGTAATATTGGGCCGATCTCATTCATTGCCTCCTCGTGAAGACGATGATGTTGCTTTACCTTATAAGTTGCCTTCTATTCTTGCCAAAGCAGGAATTCTCTATACAATAAGTGTCGATGGTTCATGGCAATCAAGAAATCTGGCCTTCAATGCAGGAACCAGCGCGGCTTATGGTGTTTCAAAAGAAGATGCTTTGATGAGTATTACTTTAAATGCTGCAAAGATTCTTGGAATTGATTCTGCCACGGGCTCATTGGAAGAAGGAAAGGATGCCACATTGATTATCAGTGATGGTGATATTTTGGATATGAGATTTAACCATGTTGTGAATGCTTTTATTAACGGCAGAGAAATAAGTCTCGACAATATCCAAAAGCAATTAAATCAAACATACGAAACAAAATACGGAATTAAGAAATAATAAATCAGTTCAAAATGAAAATAGTTAAATTACTTATTGCAGGAATTGTTATTGCCGTTACTGCTTGTAACTCTGGAAAGAAAGACCCGGAATAGGGAACAGCACTAATGGAAGATACCACTTTTGATTACATCGCTGATCGATTTGCTGACATACAAGTATTGAGGTATAAAATTCATGATTTCGATAAATTATCACTAAAGCAAAAGGAGTTGGCATATTATTTCACCCAGGCAGGTTTGTGTGGACGAGATATTTATTATGATCAAAAATATCGTTATGGGATTGCTATTCGCCAAACATTAGAAACAATTTTGGAAACCTATAGTGGTGAAAAAAGCGGAACAGATTGGGAGAATTTTCTCTTATATAGCAAGCGATTCTTTTTTGCTAACGGAAATCATCATCATTATTCAGCTGATAAAATTATGCCACTGTTTAGTTTTGAATATTTTGCAGGGCTGATTAAAAATAGTGATGCTACAAAGTTGCCTCTGAATGGTAAATCTACCGATGAATTCACTACTCGTTTCAAAACGATTCTCTTTGATCCGAATTTTGATGTGAAAAATATAGATATTTCAGCCAAGGACGTGATTGTTTCCAGCTGCAATAATTTTTATGAAGGCGTAACTCAAAAAGAAGCCGAAGATTATTATAACCAATTGAAAGAAGCTGATACTACGAATCGTTCTCAAATCGGTTTCAATACAAAATTGATAAAGGTAGATGGCAAGATCGTTGAACAAACATGGAAATTAGATGGCATGTACGGACCGGCGATTGAAAAAATAATTTTCTGGTTAGAAAAAGCAAGTGGTGTTGCTGAGAATGAAATTCAGAAAAAGACAATAGAAAGTCTCATTAAGTTTTACCGGACCGGCGACCCTGTTGAATTCGACAATTACAGTATTGCTTGGGTTGGAGATACAATTTCTTCTGTGGATGCAGTGAACGGCTTTATTGAAGTTTATCAGGATGCTTTGCAGAAAAAATCTTCATTTGAATCGGTTGTGTCTATGAAAGATTTTGAAGCAACAAAACGGATTGCCGCTGTTTCGCATGAAGCACAATGGTTCGAAGATCATTCGCCACTGATGGATGAACATAAAAAGAAAAATGTAAAAGGAATCAGTGCGAAAGTTATTACCGTGATTTCTGAAGCCGGAGATGCTGCTCCTGCAACTCCGATTGGAATAAATTTACCGAATAACGAATGGATCCGAGAAGAGCATGGTTCTAAATCGGTTTCTCTAAGCAATATTATTGAGGCATACAATTTCTACAAAGCAAAATCGCCGATGATGGATGAGTTTGGCTCCTCTGACACAGTGAAAAATCGTGTTAGAAAATACTCTGCTATTTCCGGTGAGCTACACACTGATCTTCATGAAGTAATTGGTCACGCTTCGGGAAAGATTAACAAGGGTGTTGGAACAACAGATGTTACACTGAAAAATTATGCCGGCATCCTTGAAGAAGCAAGAGCTGATTTGGTTGGTTTGTATTTTATCATGGATCAAAAACTAGTTGACATGGGAGTTA
>CAYHCU010000163.1:0-7095 GCA_964355035.1 uncultured Flavobacteriales bacterium
CAGAAATGAATCACCATACATATTTGTGAGCTGTAATGCGCCTCCTAAAAACATGGAGAAGATAAAAAATAAAGCCATTTTGTAATTAGTGAATAACTTAAATGCGCTGAGTCCTAATTGCTCCAACAAAGATGAATCTTTAGAAATACTTTTTTGCGGTGGACATTTAGGAAGTGTGAATGCATAAATTCCAAGGACGATGGCTGCAACCCCTGCAATGATGAACTGATTCGCATTGGTTTTACTACCCGTAAGATTTGTAGTCCACATGGCAACGATAAAGCCAATGGTACCCCATACGCGAATCGGAGGGAAGACTTTTACAACATCATACTTGTTGTCTTTTAATATGGTATAAGCGATAGAATTCGACAATGATATTGTCGGCATATAGCAAATCATCGCTCCGAATATTACATAGTACAAAGTCTCCGGATCGTTTACACTTGGAACGTAGAACAAAATTAATCCATACATGATCTGTAGAATTCCATACAGTTTTTCTGCATTCATCCATTTATCGGCAATGATGCCGGTGATAGTTGGCATAAACAGTGACGATAATGCTAGCGTCGAAAAAATCGCTCCGAACTGTGCTCCTGTCCAACCTTTGGCATTAAAACAATAGGTGCCGATGGTAATCAGCCAAGCTCCCCAGACGAAGAATTGAAAAACACTCAGAATTGTCAGACGGAATTTAATGCCCATATTTTTTGTTTTTAGTTTCGAAAGATAGTTTAATTCTTAAATAAATGAAAAATCTTTTGATTTTAGATAATAAGTGAGTTTGAATTTCTTCGGTTGTTTCTTAAAATAACCGCCATTTATGCGGTTACAGATTTCAATTTAAATATTGTCATTTGCCTATTTAATGGTGCTGCCTTTAATGGTAGTCGTGCGGAAGGGGAAAAAAGGGGACTTCTGCATGGCGTCAGCCAAATTTCTTTACTAACAAATTTCTAATTATTGCTATATGTATACATTAAATATTACCATATGTGTACATTGATTATTGCTAGATGTAAACAATGATTATTGCTAGATGTATACATTGACATTTCAATTTCTTAATTGCCCCCGGGGCAAATAATGTATTAAAATTTAATAGGCATAAGAAGTATTTTACATTACCGTTTCTTATTATTCTGTTAACTGAACAAGGTACTCACCTTGTATTACAATCTAAATTCCAAGTGCTTGCGCCATTACAAGGTAATGTGATCAATGAAATTTCAGATTCACCAATGTTGGAACCGTTGAAATGTCGCAATGAATGGTGATATCTTTTCGTCAGGCTAAGGGCAGATTTTCTTTAACTTTGTGGATATTACAGATTCCACATATGAAACAATACCTTGATCTTCTCACCCATGTAATGGAAAAAGGAAGCGACAAAAGCGATCGCACCGGAACCGGTACACGCAGCGTTTTCGGATATCAGATGCGCTTTGATCTGAGTGAAGGCTTCCCTTTACTGACGACAAAAAAACTTCATACGAAGTCTATCTTTCATGAACTACTATGGTTCATCAAAGGGGATACAAATATCAAATACCTTAAAGAAAATGGTGTCTCTATTTGGGACGATTGGGCAGATGAAAATGGTAACCTCGGTCCTGTGTATGGTTCACAATGGCGCGCATGGGAAACTGCCGATGGTCGCAAAATTGATCAGCTTTCTGAAGTGATAGATCAGATCATAAAAAATCCTGACTCAAGAAGATTAATCGTCAGTGCCTGGAATGTCGGTGAAGTAAGTAAAATGAAATTACCACCTTGTCATGCTTTCTTTCAGTTCTATGTAGCAGATGGAAAATTGTCTTGTCAACTCTATCAACGCAGTGCCGATATTTTTCTAGGCGTTCCATTCAACATTGCTTCTTATGCTGCACTTACAATGATGGTTGCACAAGTGACCAATCTGCAACCCGGAACCTTCGTACATACACTTGGAGATGCACATATCTATTCCAATCACTTCGACCAGGTAAATTTGCAGCTTAAACGTGACCTTCGTTCTTTACCAAAATTAGTTTTGAATCCTGAAGTAAAAAGTATTTTTGATTTCAGGTTTGAAGATTTATCCATCGTTAATTACGACCCGCATCCGCATATCAAAGGTGCTGTCGCAGTCTGAACGCCATGCTTTCAATCATAGTAGCAGTAGCTGAAAATAATGTTATAGGCGCCTCGAATGATCTGCCGTGGAAACTCTCCGGCGATTTAAAGAGAGTGAAGGCGTTGACGATGGGACACCATCTCATCATGGGAAGAAAGACTTACGAGAGCATTGGTCGTCCATTGCCCGGTAGAACAACAGTGATCATCACCAGACAAAAAAATTATTCTCCTCCGGGTTGCGTCGTTGTTAATTCCTTGTTTGATGCAATAAAGTATTCGTGGGCAGATTCCGAATCATTTATTTTTGGTGGCGGCGAGATTTTCAAAGAAGCACTTCCTTTTGCGGCAAAAATATATCTCACCAGAATTCATACGCATGCAAATGGTACCGTTTATTTTCCCGAATTGAATATGGATGAATGGGAAGTTCTATCCGAACAAAGTTTCCCGGCAGATGAAAAGAATGAATTTGCTTGTACGGTGTATGAGCTAGGGAGAAAATAAATTTAAGCAAGTTGCTTTGTAGGTTTTGAAACCCGGTTAGTACCTGACTTTGCTTTAGTAGTTCGTTTCAGATTATAATTTCTGTTGAATGCTTCTTGTGATATTTTAAAATGTGCAGATAATATTCTAATGATTTCTTTGGATAAACCTTTTTTGTAATTCAAAATATCAGAAACCAAACCTTTACTGATCTTTAAAATTGACACAAGATCTTTTGGTCTCATTTCTCTTTCTGACATTAAATTCCTAAGCAGTTCAATAGGATCGGAATCATTGAATGTATTGTGATCTGAATCCCAGATTTCAATTAGTGCTGTTAAAAGTTCTATTTCATCTTTAAGATTTTTGGATTTAGATTCGAGTAAATTTTCCAGTAATTTGCAATAATCTCTGTATTGAGATTTAGATTTGATTACAGTGTATTTTAAAGTTGCCATTTTCATATAGAGATACAATAAAAATCAATTGAAGTTCGCAAAAAGTGAACTTATTCTTTCAATTTATGTGGACACAGAATTTAATTGGTGAATTTAACAATTCGGGTAGTCAAATTAGTGCGAGTCACCATCAAAAGTTGACTAGAGATTTAATTTACAAGTGTGTTCAAAGGTTTGTTTACTGCTAGTAAAGGTGAATCCAAATAAGTATTTGCGAGCCGCCGTACTAAGGAACTCGTCGTTCACTAAGTACGACAGCAAAATTAATCCGATTCTACCTTTAGATACAAATTAGATGAGAAATTTTGATCACTCCCTAGAAAAAGAATGTTACCCATCATTGCTCTCTGAAAGATTTCGTATTATATGCAATCTTTTAGGCACAAAAAAAGTCCCGCTTCCGCAGGACTTTTCACAAAAAAATATTTTTTACTTTTTACAGCAAGAGGATTTTTTCTCAGGACAAGCAGCACTCGAACAATCCACTCCTTTTGCTTTGCACGCTTCCATGCACTCTTTAGAGCATCCATTTGATGCTTTGCTGCAAGATGAACCTGCTGCTGATATACACGCTTCTGTCTTCACATGGCATTTGCCATCTTCCATTTTTACACAAGCAGAGCTGTCTAATTTTCCTTCTGCCATCCATGCAGCACATGTTGTCGAATCAATAATGCAATTTCCTTCTGCATCCATTTCGCAACCCATTCCCATCTGATCTCTATTGCCCATTTGGCATTCCATTGCTGCTTTGTCTTTGCAACAAGATGAATTCATACTGCCTTCGCTTCCGCCGGTTACAGCTATGTAAGGAGCAATTACCAATGAAACAATCGACATTAATTTTATCAGGATATTCATCGATGGTCCGGATGTATCTTTAAATGGATCACCAACTGTATCACCTGTTATGGATGCTTTATGTGGCTCCGATTTTTTGTAGAACATTTCTCCATTGATCATCACACCTTTCTCGAAAGATTTTTTTGCATTATCCCAGGCACCACCTGCATTCGATTGGAAAATTCCCATCAATACTCCACTTACTGTAACACCGGCTAACAATCCACCTAAAACTTCAGGTCCAAATGAGAAGCCAATGATTAATGGTGTAATTAGTGCAATTGCTCCAGGTAAAATCATTTCACGAATGGAAGCTTTAGTCGAAATGGCAACACATTTTTCGTATTCAGGTTTTGCTTTGTATTCCATGATACCCGGAATTTCGCGAAACTGTCGACGAACTTCTTGTACCATATCCATTGCAGCTTTTCCAACTGCCTGAATACATAAGGCAGAAAAAATAAAAGGAATCATTGCTCCAACAAATAATCCTGCTAATACTTCTGCTTTGTAAATATCAATAGCGGAAATTCCTGCTATACCAACGAAAGCTGCAAATAATGCTAACGATGTTAATGCTGCAGAAGCAATTGCAAATCCTTTACCGGTTGCTGCCGTAGTATTTCCTACTGCATCTAAATTATCTGTGCGTTCACGAACTTCAGGAGGTAGCTGACTCATCTCTGCAATTCCACCTGCATTATCTGCAATCGGACCAAAAGCATCAATCGCTAATTGCATTGCAGTTGTAGCCATCATTCCGGCAGCAGCAATTGCTACGCCATACAATCCCGCACATTTATAAGCTAACACAATTCCGGAGGCTAAAGTTAATATCGGAACTACTGTCGATTTCATCCCTACTGATAAGCCACCAATAATATTCGTTGCATGACCGGTAGATGACTGTTGAATAATAGAATTTACCGGACCTTTTCCCATTGCAGTATAGTACTCCGTTACAAGACTCATAATGGCTCCTACTATTGTTCCAACGACGATGGCCATAAATACTCCCATCTTTGTGAAAGTTGCTGCGCGTAATGTTATTTCTCCATCGGGTAACATCCACATCACCACGAAATAAGAAGCGACCACTGTAATCAACATGGACGCCCAATTTCCTAAATTCAATGCAGCTTGAACACTCGATTTATCATCTTTAATTGAGACGAACCATGTTCCAACTATAGAAAAAAGAATTCCTAACCCGCAAATTACCATTGGTAACAAGATGGGTGACATGCCTCCAAATTTATCAGTGACAACGATTTCTTGTCCTAGTACCATTGTCGCTAATATTGTTGCTACATAAGAACCAAATAGATCAGCTCCCATACCGGCAACGTCACCTACGTTATCACCTACATTATCGGCAATTGTTGCAGGATTTCGAACATCATCTTCCGGAATTCCTGCTTCTACTTTTCCTACTAAGTCAGCTCCTACATCAGCAGCCTTGGTATAGATACCGCCACCAACACGAGCAAATAAGGCAATTGATTCAGCGCCTAATGAAAATCCTGTCAGAACTTCTATAGAAGTCTTCACCGCATCTGCTCCTAAGCCTGCAAAAATGTTTAGGAATGCGATGAATAAACCACCTAGTCCTAATATTGCTAATCCGGCCACACCTAAACCCATTACAGTTCCACCGGTAAAAGAAACTTTTAATGCTTGTTTTAAACTTGTGCGCGCTGCTTGTGTGGTACGAACATTTGCTTTTGTTGCAACTGTCATTCCGATATATCCTGCAGTAGCTGAAAATACCGCTCCTATGATGAAAGCGATTGCAATAATCCAACTTGAGTGAATTGCTTTTCCATTCACTTCATGAATAGTTCCGGAATAGGCAAGTAAAATTGCAGCAAAGGTTACGAAAATACCAAGTACTTTCCATTCTGCTTTAAGGAAGGCCATTGCGCCATCAGCGATGTAACCTGCCAATTCTTGCATCTTGGCATCACCGGCATCTTGTTTTTTAACCCATGATGCTTTGATGAACATGACAATTAATCCGATGATACCGAGAATTGGTATTAAGAACACGAAATTTTCCATAAAATGCTATTTTTGAAGGGCTGCAAAGATATGTTAATAGTCAATATTTCCAAATGATAAATATATTGCGAATTTCGGATTTCGAATTGGAGCCAGCGATGAACCATCATCAACTGAGAATTTCGGTATTCTCCTGATATCCAATATAATTTTTAGGTAAATCTGGCTGGGAAAATCCGAAATCCGAAATCCGCATTCCGCAATCCTCCCTATGATTCGCAGTTTAATCTGGCTGAGTAAATCCGCAATCCGCAATCCGAATTCCGAAATCCCTCCACATCGTTCGTTTTACGCCGAGAAAATGTGTACCTTCGCGGCCGCTCTACTTATAGAGCATCATAACTTCATGCAAATCAGAAACATTGCCATTATTGCCCACGTTGACCACGGCAAAACTACATTGGTTGACAAAATGCTTCATCAAGCGAAACTTTTCCGTGATAATCAAGCTACTGACGATCTTATCCTTGACAGCAATGATTTGGAACGCGAACGCGGTATCACAATCGTTGCAAAAAATGTATCAATCAGATATAAAGATGTTAAAATTAACATTATAGATACTCCCGGTCACGCCGATTTTGGAGGTGAAGTGGAACGCGTTTTAACAATGGCTGATGGTGTTCTTTTACTAGTTGATGCTTTTGAAGGTGCTATGCCACAAACTCGTTTCGTGACTCAAAAAGCTTTAGCTCTTGGATTGAAACCTATTGTTGTAATAAATAAAGTCGATAAAGAAAACTGCCGACCTGATGAAGTTCATGAACAAATTTTTGATTTATTCTACAATCTAGGTGCAACAGAAGAACAATTAGGTTTCCCAACTCTTTACGGTTCATCAAAACAAGGTTGGATGAGTACGGATTGGAAAAATCCAAAAGAAGATATTACCGATTTATTGGATGCTATTATCGAATACATTCCCCCTGCTCAAGTGCGTCAGGGCACGCCTCAAATGTTGATTACGTCTTTAGATTATTCGAGCTTCGTTGGTCGTATTGCTATTGGTCGTATCTCTCGCGGAACAATGCGTGAAAGTATGCCGGTTTCTTTGATGAAACGTGACGGTACTATTTTGAAAGCTCGAGTGAAAGAAATCCATAGCTTTGAAGGACTTGGCCGCAGCAAA
>CAYHCU010000164.1:0-7080 GCA_964355035.1 uncultured Flavobacteriales bacterium
CTTTTGGATAAAGAAGTTCCCGGTGTAATGGAAGCCGCTCGAAATTATGGACAGAACCGCACACCTTTCGCCATGTTATCGAGAGGGGTGGCAGGCATGAAAGGGAAGACTTTAATAATGACATTGCCCGGATCGACCAAAGGCGCAAAGGAATCGATGGACGCTTTGTTTCCCGCGCTGCTACACATCTTTCGGGTGGTTGATGGTGGCCAACATGATTCGAAAAAAAAGGACGAGGGTAACGAAAATTAGCGGCTTTTGACTTCAAGATAATCGGCTCCTTTTTTTGACGGATAAAGACTAGTGGTGTGAGGCAAAAGCAATAGATGGAATTGTAATTAAATAGCAATTGATAGTTTAGCTCTATAAATGAGAGAGTTACTTTGAAATTTTAAAGAAAAGCTGTATTTAATCTCCAAGAAATCGAAAAATATCTCATTTTTGTTTCAGCCTTGAACTGCTTTTTCGCAGTTTTTTCATGACATAAAAACAGGTAATAGAATGATTCCAATCATTCATAGGACTTTAATAAGACCTTAGATTTGTTTTATCAAATTGTTGTTAAACAATTAGTAAAAATAAGGTTTATGGAAAATACATTTGTTATCGGAATTTCTTACAAAAATGCAGACGTCACCACACGCAGCGCATTTTCAATTTCTCCGGAAAAGCAAATTGAATGCTATAGTTTGGCTAAAAGCTTCGATTTTAAGGACTTCATTGTTTTGAGTACCTGTAACAGAACGGAAATATATGGTGTTGGTCCGGTTCATTTAGCGGAAAAAGTGATTACGACGGTATGTAAACAATCTCAAGATGAATTAGATAGCTATAAATTTGTTAAAACGGCGGATGAAGCATTGGGACATATCTTTCATGTTGCTTCCGGTTTAGATTCTCAAATTTTAGGAGATTTTGAAATTTTAGGACAGTTTAAAAACGCTTGCAAACTTTCAAAAGAGAATGGATTACTAGGTCCTATCTTTGAAAGAATGGCAAATATTTGCATTCAAGCTTCAAAAGAAGTTAAAACAAGAACAGAAATAAGCAAAGGAACTGTTTCAGCTTCTTATGCAGCAATTGAGATATTAAAAGAAAAAATTGGTGAGAAATCAGCGAAGTGTTTATTAATTGGAACCGGAAAATTCGGGAACAACATTTCTAAAAATATTAAGCATTACCTACCAAATATTGAATTGACAATTTCTAACAGAACATATCAAACAGCAGAGGAAATTGCAACAACTCATGGATTCGGCCTATTGCCATATGAAAACATCCAGGCTAGTTTAAAAGATTTTGATGTAGTAATTTTGAGTACGACTTCTGATAATTACATCGTTACACCGGAAACAATGGTGAATGCTGAAACAAAACTTATTCTTGATTTATCTATTCCTCAAACAGTTCACCCGAATTGCAAAGCAAATAGTGAATTAGAGATATTTGATATCAACTCCATTTCAGCGATATTAGATAAGTCACTTGAGAACAGAAAAACATACCTTCCAATTGCAAATGAAATTATAAATAGCCATATTGCAACCTTCATTGATTGGAGTAAATTCTACAATCAAAGAAGTCAAATTGTTACATTGAAAAACATGCTAATTGAAGCGAGTAAATCTTGCCCACATTTAGAAAAACTCGATGAAACAGTAAAAAATGATATGGTTAACAAAGCAATTCAAACATTTGTGCTCAGCTTGAAACAGAACAGCGTTATTCAGATGGAGCCAAAGATGATTGTAGATAATTTCATGCGATATGCACAGGCTAATTAGAATTGGATCAAGAGACAGTAGTCTGGCTTTATGGCAGGCAAAACACATTGAAAATTTATTAAATCAGCAAGGAATAGAAACCGAATTGATCCTTGTAAAAAGTGAAGGTGATATAAATTTAATTTCCCCATTGTACGAAATGGGGGTTCAGGGGATTTTTACAAAAACACTTGACAGTGCTCTGTTATCTAAAAAGATAGACATTGCAGTGCATTCCTTGAAAGATGTTCCCACAAAATTACCGGTTAATCTTAAAATTGCCGCCATTCCTACACGTGCAAACGTAATGGACGATTTAGTTTATACTGACCCCAACTTTACAGTTACAGAGGCAGCCGCAATTACAATCGCTACGAGTAGTTTAAGAAGAAAGGCGCAGTGGTTAAATCGGTATCCGAAGCATACTATAGAATCGATTCGTGGCAATATCAATACAAGACTTGAAAAATTAAAAAGCACACTTCATTGGAATGCAGCTTTATTTGCTGCAGCAGGTATCGACCGAATAGGACTTGATGTTCCACACAGAAAACAGTTGGAATGGATGCTTCCAGCACCTGCACAAGGAGCATTGGCTTTGGTGTGTAGAGAAGATGATCCGGAAGCAGATGCAATTTGTAAAACATTGAATCATTTCGAAACAGCTCTATGCACAGGAATTGAAAGATCTTTTTTAAGACATCTGAAAGGTGGATGTTCTATACCAATTGCAGCTTTAGGAATTGTAAATAATGGTCATGTGCATTTCAAAGGAAATATTCTTTCTTTAGACGGAGTTCGCAAAGTAGAAATTGAAATGGATTTTGAGGTCGATAATTGTGAAAATGCTGGCCAGTTAGCGGCAACAAAATTACTGGAAAGCGGAGGTGATAAAATTGCGGCAGAGCTGAAGAAATTTATGACTGAATAATGGATAATTGACAGTGGACAATGGATAGTTGACAATTGATAGTTGACAATTGACAGTGGATAACAAGCAAAGTGCAATAAACAGTTTAGAGGTTTAGTTGCACAAATAATTAAAGAAAAGTTTTTAATAAAAGAACGCTATTGAATACGGAACATTTATTTATAAAAGCTTTAAAAGGCGAAAAAGTTGATCGGCCACCGGTTTGGATGATGCGACAGGCAGGGAGGTATTTGCCGGAATACATTGAGTTAAGAAACAAGTATGATTTTTTTACTCGCGTTCAAACACCTGAATTGGCTTGTGAGATCACAATTCAGCCGGTAGATTATATTGGCGTAGATGCAGCAATATTGTTTTCTGATATTCTTGTAGTTCCGCAAGCAATGGGACTTGAAGTTCAACTTCTGGAGCACAAAGGTCCTATTTTACCTCAGACAATACGGACTAAACGCGATATTGATGAACTCATAAGCGGAGAAGATGCAATTGGTGCATTAGACTACGTAAGCAAAGCGATAACACTAACTAAAAAGGAACTAAATAATCGGGTACCACTCATTGGATTTGCCGGAGCGCCATTTACAATTCTTTGTTATATGGTTGAAGGCAGAGGTAGCAAGAACTTTGATATAGCGAAATCATTTTGCTTCTCTCAACCTGAATTAGCTCATCAATTATTGAATAAAATAACAGATGTAACGATTGCCTATTTACACGAACAAGTAAATGCAGGAGCAGACGCCATTCAGATTTTTGATAGCTGGAGTGGTTTATTAGGGCCACAAGACTTCAATCAATTTTCATTGCCTTATTTAAATAAAATTTCAGACAATTTAAGTTCTAGAGTACCTGTTATTCTTTTTCCAAAGGGAAGCTGGTATGCTTTAAAAGAATTATCGAATTCATCTGCTTCAGCGGTGGGAATTGATTGGTGTGTAGAACCAAAAATTGCTCGAGAGCTTGTCGGTAACAAAAAAACACTTCAAGGTAATTTTGATCCTTGTAAATTATTACTTCCCATACCACAGATTCAAAAGGATGTAAAAGAAATGATCGATGCATTTGGTGCAGATAAATATATCGCTAATTTAGGCCATGGAATACTTCCGAATATACCTGTTGAAAATGCAATTGCTTTTGTGGAAGCGGTTAAGGGTTATCGGTAGTGAATGGTGATTGGTGATAGGTAAGAAGTAATTAGTAATTAGAAAAGTATAATTTAAATTAAAATGAGTAATTCCTTTCAAGAAAGCGAAAAGGCATTTAAAAGAGCACAGTTAACAATTCCCGGTGGTGTCAATTCACCGGTGCGTGCTTTTAGGAGTGTAGGTGGGAATCCTGTATTTATGAAGAGTGCAAAAGGTGCATATCTTTATGATGTTGACGGTAACCAATACATCGATTACATAAGTTCCTGGGGTCCTATGATACTTGGTCATTGTCATCCTGAAGTGGTGGCTGCCATTCAGCAAAAAGTGAGTGAAGCAATTTCATTCGGAACTCCATCGGAATTGGAAACTTCAATGACGGAACTTATTACCGGCATGGCACCGAATGTTGATTTGGTACGTCTTGTCAGCAGTGGAACAGAAGCGTGCATGAGTGCTATACGATTGGCGCGAGGATTTACGGGAAGAAATAAATTTATAAAGTTTGATGGTTGTTACCATGGCCATGCCGATGCTTTTTTAGTGAAGGCAGGAAGCGGCATGGCAACATTCAATATAAAAAATGCATCAGGAGTAACTCCGGGTGTTTCTACAGATACGTTAATTGCACCTTATAATGATCTGGCAGCAGTTGAGAAATTAATTAAGGACAATTCAGATGAGATAGCTGCAATAATCATTGAACCCGTTGCAGGGAATATGGGCTGCATCTTACCTGCAACCGGATTTTTAGAGGGATTGAGAAAATTGTGTACGCTACATAAAATAGTACTGATTTTTGATGAAGTAATGACTGGTTTTCGTCTTGCTCCCGGAGGAGCTCAAGAGGTATTGAAGATTGATGCTGATTTAGTAACTTACGGAAAAGTTATTGGCGGAGGTATGCCTGTTGGAGCTTTTGGAGGTAAAAAAGAAATAATGGAACATATTTCGCCGTTGGGTAGTGTTTATCAGGCAGGTACATTAAGTGGAAATCCGGTTGCTGTTGCATCCGGCTTTACGACGTTAAGTATTTTGAAATCGAATCCGAAAATGTACGAAGACCTGAGCCAAAAAACGAAGGTTTTGAAAGACGGCCTTCATGAAACTCTTTCAGCAAAGGGAATAGCCCATACGATCAATTATATGGGAAGTATGATCAGCGTTCATTTTGGGGAACATAAAGTGACTGATTTTGAAACAGCCTCAAAATGCGATATTTCATTTTTCAGTCAATTTTTTCACCACATGCTTTCAAATGGAATTTATTTGCCACCTTCAGCGTATGAAAGTTGGTTTTTGAACAATGCTTTATCGATGAACGATATAGAAAAGACAGTAGCAGTATTAAGAAAATTATAATTGAGCGAAGCGTTATGAACGAAGATATTTTACCATTACTTAATAAGTATGACCTTCCATTACCGAGATATACAAGTTATCCGACAGTGCCATATTGGGAGAAAGAAAGTATCAATGTAGAGAGTTGGAAAAAATCTGTCATAGATACATTCAAAAAAGAAAATGGCGAATTGTGTATTTATATTCATCTTCCTTTTTGTGAAAATCTATGTACTTTTTGTGCATGTAATAAGCGAATTACGACCAATCATAGAGTTGAAGAGCCTTATTTGGTTACGGTATTAAAAGAATGGGAAATGTACCGTTCCTTATTACCTTCAGAACCCGTTATTCGGGAAATACATCTAGGTGGTGGAACACCTACTTTTTTCAGCCCTGAAAATTTAGTGCGACTAATTAAGGGTATTACAAAGAATGCGAAAGTGTTACCTGAACATGAATTCAGTATCGAAGTGCATCCTAACTATACTAAAGAAGAGCATCTTTCTCAGCTTGCAAGTGTAGGTTTCAATCGAATCAGCTTAGGTGTGCAAGATTTTGATCCGGCTGTTCAGTTTGTCATTAACAGAATTCAATCATTTGAGAAAACGAAAGAAGTGGTCGATTGGGCAAGAAAGCATGGTTACAACAGCATCAATGTTGATTTAATTTATGGTTTGCCAAAACAAACAGTTTCAAGTATTGATTTTACAATTAATAAAATCAAAGAATTGAAACCGGATCGAATTGCTTTTTATTCTTATGCTTTTGTTCCATGGAAAAGTAAAGCGCAGCGGAGATATACGAAAGCCGATTTGCCAAAAGCAAATGAAAAGTGGAAGATGTATCAATTAGGCAAAACCATGTTAACTGCCCAAGGTTATAAAGCTATTGGCATGGATCACTTCGCTCTTCCGAACGATAAACTTTTTGATGCTGTATCAAATGGCACGATGCATCGAAATTTTATGGGGTATACAACCACACAATCCAAACTTATAATAGCTCTCGGCGCTTCCAGTATCGGTGATGCTTGGATAGCATTTATGCAGAATGAGGAAGGTGTGGAAGAATACCAGGAAAAGATAATGGCAGGGGAGTTCCCTATGAAAAACGGACATTTGTTAACTGAAGAAGACCTTATCATTCGAAAAAATATTCTTGATTTAATGTGTCGTGGAAACACAACCATTGATGAAAAAACATTCGACGCCGAATCACTTGCAAAGTGCTTGGAAGAACTTTCATTGCTCGAAAAAGATGGTCTGATTGTACTTAACGGCAAATCAATAACAGTTACAGAAAAAGGAAGTTTGTTTATTCGTAATATCAGTTCCGTTTTAGACGCAAGATTGCGGAGGAATAAAACAGAAGGGAATCAGTTTAGTAAGTCGATATAGGTTTTTCGATGTACGATGTACGATGTTCAAAGTTCAAAGTTCAAAGTTGCCATGATTATGATGGTGGCTGTGTTGTCGACATTATGTTTTAGCAAACAGCAAAATTCTGAAAGAATCTTGTAGGTTTTTAGCTTACTCTCCTCTCTATAAAATTTCGTGATTGTCATCCCATAGGGATCTCGTGGGTTTCCGGATTTTTTTTTACTTGATTCTGCTAACTTTAAAGTGGCTTTCCTTTGCAAGGAGGCTGTTGAATCATGAAGATACTGTTTTTAGTTTGAGTTTATTTTGCATTTTATTATGAAGCAGGCGAAAAATATTTTTTTTAGGTAAACACTTTTGATTTTTCTCCCGCAGATTGGACGGATTTCCGCAGAAGCGTGTCGCTATTTTTTGACTTTTGACTTTTGAATTTTTTTCTCCCGCAGATTGGACGGATTTCCGCAGAAGCGTGTCGCTATTTTTTGACTTTTGACTTTTGAATTTTTTTCTCCCGC
>CAYHCU010000165.1:0-6999 GCA_964355035.1 uncultured Flavobacteriales bacterium
GGTTTTTTCCATCTGATACTAAGTAGAAATAAACTTGTGGACTCCAGGTAGGCGGTATCCCGTGCTTTTTGAAACATTTTTTATATGAAAATATTAAGGGCCTCAAAGGTAAAAAAGGAAATCAAAAGATAAAACCTTTTTTTTGGGCTTAATTACTTGTTAATCAAATGAATAAGGAATTTTTAAGTTTTCTTTCAAGAATAACGAAATAAAGACTTTTAAATTGAAGAAATAGGATTTTATCCTAATGGCGGATTAGGTGTTGAAATTTGCATTTCGACGTTCGGCTTTCGACTTTCGTATTTCGAAGTTCGTAGAGCTACTAGTAAGCATTGAACTTTTTATCACAGTATTATATTGAATGATGACAAAGGAGACTTTCGTACTTAGATCAACGGGTTTCTTACAGAATGACAATGGTTCTTGAATTTTAGGGGAGGGTAGAGGGTAATGCAACAAGATGCTTGCAGCAGTACTGCTTTTTTCAAAGAACGAAATCACTTTTCAAATAAACATCCATTAAATACCGGTGATTTAATAATATTTTGCGGTAAATTTCTGAAAGAAACTTGTCGCTTTACTCACACACTCTCTCTCCTATGAGCAATCCCAAAAGTCATTCTGCTAAGAAACCCGTAGGTCTCTTTGTACGAAAGCTGATTAAATGCAAGTTTGAAATCTGGTGAAAGGTAATTGACAGTTGACAATGGACAGTTGACAATGGACAAATAAAACCACCAACTATTTTACTACCTTTTATCCTTTCTTTAGTTGACTTTTTATTTTTTTATTCATTATTGTTTGAGTGAAAATAAAAAAATCAACAAGCAGTCGTACCAAGAGAACTACAAGTTGCTTTGCAGAAAGACAGTCGCGTTATTATATAGGGAAGAGAGGAAGATAAAACCCGACAAGATATTTTCAGAATACAACTGTCTGCTTTTGCAACTCATTTTTCATTTTTCAATTTTCATTTTTTAACTTACCACTTACCACTTACCACTTACCACTTACCACTTACCACTTACCACTTACCATTTACCCACCTCATCACTCCTCCTCATACTTCACAATCCTATAAATATTCCGGATACCAATCAAGCGCGATCCGATAGCAACTACAAAACAAGAACCTGCTGCAATAATAAAACGAATCATCCAATTCAAATGCAGATGATAAGAAAAATAGTTTATCGTTATACAAAATCCTACAAAGAGAAAAATCATCGAAATTAATTTAAAGTTTTTTCTGAAGTTGAATGCTCTCTGTGCCATGTAAACTTGAGCGAGAGCAGTAAACGATTGTGTAGTAATTGAAGCGATTGCAGAACCAACAGCTGACATTTTTGGGATCAGAATCAGGTTCATCAGGATGTTAATTAACATACCTGTACTTGCCATGATGTTTAACTGCTTCAGATTTCCGTTAGCTGTCAGCAGAGTACCAAAAATATAGGATGATGAAATAGGAATAAAGCAGCACATTAGGATTTTAAACACAGCCGATGATTCTTCGATGTGATCACCGCTGTACAATAGGTTCATGATTTCGTAGCTGAAAAAATAACAACAGATAGAAACAACCATTGCAGGAATTACCAAAAGCGAAAAGGAAAGTCTTACCATGTCTTCAACATTTTGTTTTAACTTGATCATTCGTGCAAAAATAGGCAGCAATAATCCGGCGAATAAAAAGGCAATCATGTTAGAAGCTTCAAGTAATCGATTTGCAGAAGCGTAAATCCCGGCTGCTTTAGCGCCGACTCTGAAAGGAAGCAACCGTTCCAACATTACACCATTGCTGTACGTATAGAATGTCATTAATAATACAAGCACTGCATACGGATAGGATTTCTTGAGAATCATTAAAAAGAATGGCCACCGCCATTGGAGGCGTTTGATCTTTGCTTTTTTCATCACAATTAATAAAGTGATAAATGCAGTAACGATGTAAGCGAACGTTTGCGCATATACGAACCAACGTATTTCGAATTGACCTGTCTGCTTATGTCTCAATAAAAGTATTCCGCAGATTACAATCATGATAAACCGATCGAGTACAGAAATAATACTATCAGTTTTGAATAAATGCAAGCCGGCTAAATTGGAACGCAGGTATAAAATGAAACTGATAAGAATCTGATTGAAAATAACAGCGACCAACATCTTCATCATGTCCGGCGTGTAGCCTACAATTAGTCCACCGATAAGAGTAACAATTGCGAAGAGTAAGGCTAACAATATCCGTAAAACAATAATGCTCGATAGATGCTTACTCAATAAATGGTTGTTCTGGCTAATATTCTTAATGTTGAAATTTGTGATTCCAAAATCAAGCAATATGTTCAGCAAAAATGAAAAGCTAAAGATGGCATAATAAAAACCATACGCTTCTGTACCAACAGCATTCTGGACAATACGGTCAATTCCCAGTATCCAAAATGGTTTAATGAGCAGGTTGAGTAATAAAACCAGCGCAAGGTTGGTGACGAACTTTTTTTGCATTTTTCTTAAAAGGTGCGCAAATGTAATTTATTATAAATAGTCATAAAAACGGAATACGGCATATATATAAATCTATGTTGATTGTTTGGAAAAACAGCTCGACTTTGGGACATAAAATTCAATATAATAATGAGTTATTGCCGCTTTTGATAGCGACACAATCCCTCCTCCAGAAAACCAGTATAAGCTTGAATATCAGGAGTGTATCCTCTTGGCTGTGCTAAAATATTTCCGCTATTGTCAAGCAAAACATAATATGGTTGTGAATTCGTATTGTATTTTGAAGCTTGAAAATCACTCCATTTATTGCCGGTTGTTTTTATATCTTTTCCGCTTAAAGTCGATTTAAATTGCTCTGCTAATGGTAAAACAGTTTTATCGTCGACATAAAGCGAGATCAATACATAATCCTCGCGAAGCTTCTTTAACACTTTTGAATCACTCCAAACATTGTCTTCCATTTTACGACAATTCACACAAGCCCAACCTGTGAAGTCTATTATTACAGGTTTGTTATGAACTTTAGCATACTGCATTCCTTCCTCGTAGTCGTGAAAACAACTCAGGTCGTGCGGGCACTGATTTTCCGAACCGGTCTGCCATTCTTTGTAAAATTCAGGAGGAGGAAAGCCGCTTATTAATCGAAGTGGTGCACCCCAAATTCCGGGTACGAGATAAAGAGCAAATGTGAAGACGAGAATAGACGTCATTAACTGTCCAACAGAAATGTAAGATGAGTCTGAATCATGAGAAAGTTTTAATTTCCCGAGTAAATAAAATCCGAGCATTACAGCAATGACGATCCAAATGGCAATAAATAATTCCCGCTTTAAGAATCCCCAATGATATGCTAAATCTACGTTGGAAAGAAATTTCATAGCAAGAGCTAATTCCACAAATCCCAAGGTCACTTTAACTGTGTTCAGCCAACCGCCTGATTTCGGCAATGAGCTTAACCATCCCGGGAAAAGCGCAAAAATGGCAAAGGGTACTGCAAGAGCAAAGGAGAATCCAAACATTCCAACCAATGGTCCCATGTAACTTTGTCCGTGTGCTGCTTCAACTAGCAAGGTTCCTATGATTGGTCCTGTACATGAAAATGAAACCAGCGATAATGTAAAAGCCATAAAGAAAATCCCCAACAATCCGCCTCTGTCACTCGCTGAGTCTGCTTTATTGATCATCCAACTTGGCAATGTAATTTCGAATGCTCCGAAGAAAGAAATTGCAAAAATAACAAAGATGATAAAGAAGGAGAGATTGAAAAAGGCATTGCTGGATAAGTCGTTCAAGGCATCTGAACCAAAAGTTATCGTTACTAATAATCCGAGTGAAACATAAATGACAATGATTGACAAGGCATAAATGATTGCATTAATAATTCCTTTTTTGCGACTCCCGCTTCGTTTTGTAAAAAAGCTTACAGTCATAGGAATCATAGGAAAAACACAAGGTGTAAGTAGAGCAACAAAACCACCAATTAAACCAGCTATAAAAATAGCAAGAAGTGATTTGTCTCTGTTGCTAATCGGCTGACCATCTCCACCACAACCTTCTTCAAGTTGACCTGGAATTAGTTGAGCATCATTTCCTTTTCCTGTATCAATTAGGGCAGGATTGAGGACAAGTTTGTTCGTGTCGATAATGATGATCTCTGATTTCAAATCTCCAAATGAGAAGGAGAAGGAAGTATCTTTAAAAATACAGGATTCTTTGCAAGCTTGGTAGTCGACAATTCCTTTTATAATGCAATTTGGTGAAGTGATTTTTACTTTTTGGCGAAACACAACTTCCTTGTCAAAGGAAAGAACCTTTACCATGAAGACAGAGTCGAAATCTACATGTGGTTTTGGTTCAGTAACTTTTCCGATGCGCGTAAAACAAGACGATTTTTCAAAAGTGTAGACCATTGGCAATGGGCCACCATCAGGAGTAAACTGAGAATAGATATGCCATTCAGGATCGACATTTGCTTTGAAAACTAAAGTATATTCTCCATTTTTATTATCTTCTTTTGAGAAAGTCCATTTCACCGGATAAACAATTTGTCCGGAAATAGTTCCTAAATAAAACAGAAAAAACAGGAGTATTGAGGCTTTTTTCATACTATGGGATAGGAATCACTAACGCAAGAAATAAGTTGCGATTATATTTTGACGAATTTAGATAATTTCAAGCCTCGAACCAATCATAAAGCTCATTTAATTGGAGGTTCTTTTTTCGCAATAGATGACAAAGTTTAAGTTCAAGGTTCAAAGTTCAAAGTTGCCGTGTTTTAAGATTCCGGCAGTTGTTTTCATGAAGAAGGTGAATTTACTTCGTATTTGCTTTTTTTTGTCAGGGTATTAAAATACGCAGAATTTGTGTTCCCTTTTTTTGACTTTTGACTTTTAACTTTTAACTTTTGACTTTTAACTTTTTACCCTTAACCCTTAACCTCAAACCTTACCAAAAACCTACCAACTTCCCCCGGCACCTCCGCCTCCTGAACTTCCTCCGCCGAAACCACCAAAGCCTCCACCGCCGAAACCTCCACTACCACCACCACCGGAAAATCCACCCCATGAACCATGACTTCTATTTGAAGCTGCATTTAACAATGCCCACGCTGCCCAGAAGCCCAAATTGTTTGTTCGACCGTATTTACGAGCACGATTGAATTGGGAAAGAAAAATAATTAGGAAGATAAAAAGCATCATCAAAAAAGGAAACAGTTTCCCTTTTCCGCCTTTCGAAGTTTTTGCTGTGGCTTTATATTCGCCTTTTACAATGCCTGTAATCGCTTTCGTTCCTGCATCGATTCCTCCAAAGTAATCACCACTTCTGAATTTTGGTACAATCTCCCGGTCTATAACTTGTTTAACTAAAGCGTCAGGAAAAACTCCTTCCATTCCATAGCCGGTTGTGATCCAAACTTTTCTGTCTTCTTTAGCGACTAAGAGAAGCACGCCGCTATTATTGGATTTATTCCCAATCTTCCATTTATTAAAAAGTTGTACTGCATAATCTGAAATGTCGTAATCACCAACCGAAGTCATCATCACTACTGCAATTTGTACTGATGTAGAATCATCGAAAGTGACTAGTTTATTTTCCAGTGACTGAAGTTCGTCAGGTCTTAAAGTTCCTGTATAGTCGGTAACTAATTTAGTTGCTTTCTCAGGAAAATTATCGGCAGCATTTACTTGAATAGTAAATAGAATAAAACATACAGCAAAAAAAGTGCGGTTGAGTAGGGAAGAAAAGAAGTTGCTGAGTATATTCACTTGATGTTTTTAAGAAGTAGAGGCCTAGACCTTAAATACAATTTCGTCTGACAATTCATTCTTGTCGTTTGACTGATAAGGGAAATGTTCTTGCAATGCTTTTCCTGACATTTGAATTCCGATGGTTAATCCTTTTACAAAATCACCTTCTGTAAAGTAGTTCGTCATCTTCGCTTTTATATCGTGCCAGAAATCATCTTTTACAATGGAATGAATTCCTGAATCTCCTAAAATTGCAAACTGGCGAGATTCAAATGCAAGGTAAAACAGCACACCATTTCTGTCCTTGGTTTTTTTCATACCTAATTTGTCGAAGATGTATGCAGCTCTATCGAGCACATTTTCTCCACATACATCTTCAACAAAGAGGCGTATTTCGCCGGAAGTATTTTTTTCTGCAGCCGCAATGGCTGCTAAAATTAGCCGACGATCTTTTTCAGATAATTTATCTTCTGCTGCCATTAGAACTTCACTTCAGGAGCTTTCTCGCTGCCTTTGTCTGCTTCAAAATATGGTCTCATTGTAAACCCAAAGAGGCTTGCAAAAATAACTCTTGGGAATTTGCTACGAGAAGCATTGTATTCCTGAGCTGCTTCATTGTATTGACGACGAGATTCGGTGATTCGATTTTCAGTACCTTCTAATTGAGACTGAAGTTGATTGAAACTTTCAACTGCTTTTAATTGAGGATAGTTTTCAGCAACTGCTAATAAACGTCCTAATGCACCACCAACCTGAGCTTGTGCTGCCTGGAACTCCTGAAGTTTTTCAGGTGTAATTTTGTTGGGGTCAATTGTGATTCTCGTTGCTTTTGAACGTGCTTCCATAACGGCTGTTAACGTAGACTTTTCGAAATCTGCTGCACCTTTTACTGTGCTCACAAGATTTGGAATAAGATCAGAACGACGCTGATATTGAGTTTCAACATTCGCCCAAGCTTTATTCACAGATTCTCTTGATCCAACTAAGCCATTGTAGGAAGTAATTGAAAATAAAACCAAGACTCCGAGGATAATCCAAATTAGGTACTTTTTCATATTTTAGATATTTGTTTAGTGATTAGTGTTAATGACGAAAATCCGGCAAGGAAATTTTATGCTGCAATTAATTCTTTTATTACTTTTTCAAGTTCAGCTGCATGTTGAGTTCCAATGCGATACGGATTGCCTTCCTTGTCGGTGATCTCAACGGCATCATTTCCTCCGGTATAAAAACGAATTAGTCCCTT
>CAYHCU010000166.1:0-6965 GCA_964355035.1 uncultured Flavobacteriales bacterium
TTACTGTACATTTATTCACATGCCTCAAAGTTAAAAAGATGATTTTTATATTCATCGTTAATGAAGTAGGCATTATTCATTATTCATTATCCATTATCCATTGTCAATTGTCAATTGTCAATTGTCAATTATCCACTATCCACTACTTACCACGAAAGCAACTTCAGCAACTGTTCCTTAAATCTTTTCTTTGGCAAGAAATTCCATTCGAGTTCGAGATTCATAGGTACCGGAGAATCCAAACTGGCGGAGCGAATGATTGGAGCATCGAGATGTTCGAAACAATGTTCTGCAATATGAGCGGCGACTTCTCCGCCGATTCCACCGGTCAGGGTGTCTTCATGCAAGATGATTGCTTTACCTGTTTTCCTCACCGATTGTTCAACTGCTTCTTTGTCCCATGGTAAAAGAGTTCTCAAGTCAATTAAATCTGCTGAAATATTTTCTTCATTCAAAACTTCCAAAGCCCAATGAACACCCAGGCCATAAGTAATAATTGAAATGTCGTTTCCTTCTTTTATCAGTTTTGCTTTGCCAATATCAGTTGTATAATAATTTTCCGGAACCATACCTGTAATACTTCTGTAAAGTGCTTTGTGTTCAAAGAACATTACTGGATTCGGATCTTCAATGGCAGAAGCAATCAAGCCTTTGGCATCATCAGGAAAAGCAGGATACACAACTTTTAATCCGGGCGTGTGAACAAACCATGCTTCTGTCGATTGACTATGAAATGGTCCGGCATTTACAGCAGCACCAGTTGGCATTCGGACGACAACATCCACATTCTGTCCCCAGCGGTAATGCGTTTTGGCCAAATTATTTACGACTTGATTAAATCCGCATGTCACAAAATCCGCGAATTGCATTTCAACGATAGCTTTCATGCCATTGATCGCAAGTCCTTGAGCAGCTCCAATAATCGCTGATTCACAGATCGGAGTATTTCGAACTCTTTCTTTACCAAACTCTTCTAAAAATCCGGCCGTTGCTTTAAAGACACCGCCATATTCAGCGATATCCTGACCCATAATGACTAAATTATCATGACGCTGCATCCCTTGCCGCATGCCTTCTGTTATTGCATCGAGATATCGCTTTTCTACTTTCTTTTCGGAAGGCTGAAATGTTTCTACCGAACGTTGATCGTAGATGTCATTCAACTCAATTTCTGTATTCACTTCCGGATTTGATTCAGCATAGGTTACTTCAAGACCTTTTTCGATTTCTTGCTTTATCTCTCTGCGAGTCAGAGCGATAAATGCTTCGTCTATGATTTTTTCTTTAAGTAAAAAATTCTCGTAATTATTCACAGGATCTTTTTTACCCCAACTATCAAACAGCTCCTGAGGCACATATTTGGTCCCTGATGCTTCTTCATGACCACGCATCCTGAATGTCAGACATTCGAGTAAAATTGGTCTGGGGTTCTCACGAACAGATTGAGCAAGTTTTTTGAAAGTGCTATATGTTTCCAGAATATTGTTGCCATCGATCTGAACCGCTTCCATTCCGTAGCCAATTCCTTTGTCGATGAATTGCTTCATCTTGAACTGTTCGTTAGAAGGAGTTGACAAACCGTAACCGTTGTTTTCGATTACAAAGATGACCGGTAGATTCCAAACGGCGGCAACATTGAGACTTTCGTGGAAGTCGCCTTCACTTGTTCCTCCGTCACCGGAAAATACTGCTGTAACTTTCTTGTTTTTCTTAATCAGATGCGCTAAAGCGATGCCATCAGCTACACCTAGTTGCGGACCAAGGTGAGAGATCATTCCGATGATCTTGAACTCTTGCGTACCAAAATGGAAAGAGCGATCACGACCTTTTGTAAAACCTCCTGGTTTACCCTGCCATTGGGAGAAAAGTCTGTTTAACGGAATTTGTCTGGTTGTAAACACACCCAGATTACGATGCATTGGTAAAATATATTCATCCTTATCTAAAGCCAAGCCACAGCCGACAGAAATAGCTTCTTGCCCAATACCTGAGAACCATTTTGAGATTTTACCTTGACGAAGGAGAATAAGCATTTTCTCCTCGATTAGTCTTGGTTTAAGAAGTTCGTAATAAATATTTTTAAGCGTTTCGTCAGAAAGGCCATTCCTGTTAAAATTCATACTATCCAATTTGTGGTGACAAAATTATCCAAAATTGCTTTCTATCTTTGCAAAAAGAATTCTTATTATGGACATGCAATTGTGGGTAGTGATTGGGATATTTGCTTTAGCCTTGTTTTTTATGGGTCGTCGGATTTATAATCAGGTGAAAGGCAAAAAGCAGGCAGGGTGTGAGAAATGCGATGTGGTGGGGAAAAAGGGTTGAAAATTCAAGATTCGACCTTCGAAAATCGAAATTCAAAATTAGAGGTGTAAAGGGGTCAGTGTTAAAAGTTGGGGAGAGATTTAATTAAAAATTGGTCATATTATTTGAAGGTGTTGCAACATAAGGCACCGAGATGCTTCCTGCATTACTTTAGTTTGAAGATAGTTTATCTGAAGTGTAGTTATTTTTTCATCTTTCGGTAGACATGAGTAAGAATCGGATTCCGTTAACTGTCGTACTTAGAAACCTACAAGATTCTTCCAGAATTTGACTGTCGAAGTAAGTAAAATGTTTTCATTTAACTAATATTATTAAGAACTAAGTTTTGTTTGAAAGATGTAAATGCTGCAAGCATCTTGTAGGGGTTTACTTTCCTCCCATCCCCTTTCAAACGATGCATCTGTCATCCTGTGAAGGAACTTTTAGGTCTCTTTGTACGACTGATTGTTTATCGCAATTTTTCTTTAGACCCGTCGTTCACTATTTCAAATACAGCATCACCGTCAAATTAAGTTCTCCCCAACTTTTGATGGTGACCGTTTTAAGAAGTTTAAGAGTATTTAGGGCTGAGGCTGCTGTGCTTTCAACTCATTAAACCCTTTAAACTTTTTTTAAGCTTTACCAATATAAAAAAACTAAAGCAAATAAGGCAAAATAAAAGGCATAAAAAAAGAGGCTACTTCTTAGGAAAAGCCTCTTTAATTTTTTCTGACCAAAGAATTACTTCTTTACTTCTTCAGCTGGAACAGCTGTAGTGTCAGTTGGCATAACAGCAGCAGCTGAGTCAGCCATTGCTGATTGAGTTGCCATTGCAGCTTGTTCAGCAGCAGCGATTGAATCTTGAACTGCTTTTTCAGCGGTAGCTTTTTCTTCAGCACTTGGACCGCAAGCAACGATAGCTACGAAACCAGCAGCTAACATAATAGAGAGAACTTTTTTCATTTTATTTTTTAGGTTTGTTTATTTAATGGGCGCAAAGGTAACTTTTTTTGTCTAATCAGCAAGATTATTCAAAAAATGATTAACAATTTGGTTGTGGATAAGTCCCTCTAATAGGAAACAGTCTTAGTGGCCACGACCACCAGCAACTTTTTTAATCTGCTCTTGGGTCTTCTGTTCTTTCGTTTTTGGCTTAGAAATAGGCTTTTTTACTGGTTTAGCAGCAGCAGCAGCTATTGAATCAGCTTGTGCTTTTGCAGCTACAGCCGCTAGAGAATCCTGCATCATTTTTTCAGCAGCAGCTTGAGCAGAAGCAGTTGAATCTGCAGCCATTTTATCCATTGATGCCTGAATTGAATCTTGACGTGATTTTTCAGCAGCAGCTTTTTCTTCAGCACTTGGACCACAAGAAATAAGGGTTGCAAAACCTGCAATTACAAGGAATGATAGAATTTTTTTCATTTTTTAGTTAGATTTTTTTTCTTTGAGCAGCAAAAGTAATTTTTATTTGAATACTGCAATAGATTTAATCTAAAAAAGTACTTTTGCAATATAAATCGAAATAAAAAATCTCCAAAAACCTCAAAAATGAAAAAAAACGCAATTCTTCTATTCTTTGCACTTACTATTGGAACAGCAGTGGTTCTGACAACCGGTTGTTCAAAAGATGATACTACTGCTCCGGTGGTAACACTTACAGGTGCATCAGATATTACGCTTTCTTTAAACAGCTCTGCATGGGCAGACCTTGGTGCAACAGCAAATGATGAAGCAGATGGCGTTACAACGGTATCTTCGGATGCAAGCCTAACAAATCCAAATGTAAATCACACAGGTGTATATACTATTACTTACTCTTCCACAGATGCAGCAGGAAATGTTGGAACTGCAGTTCGCACCATTACAGTAAAAAATGATGCTGAAGCTTTTGCCGGAACTTATTCTGTTGATGATACAACCGGTGGTGGCCATTATGTATTTCCTCAATCAATAACATACGACGAAGAAATCAATAACAGAGTTCATTTTTCTCGTTTTAATGATTACGCAAACAACACTAACATTTATGCTACAAGACTTCCAAATGGCAATTTAGAGATCCCTTCTCAAACTGCATTGCAGATTGGAACTGGAACAGTGGCTTGCGATGTTGCAGATCATACATTTCAAAGTGTTAATTTTGTTAGCTCAACAACAGGATTTAGTTTAAGTTTCACGGATGTTAATTTGTGCAATAGCTCTTCACTTGCATTTGGACAAATCTTTACAAAGCAATAATATTCACAATATATTTATCATAAGCCATTCTCATAAAGAATGGCTTTTTTTATTGTTAATAACATAGTACTTTCGTCCGCATGGTTAAGCAAAACGCCGGTTATTATTTACTGCTGAAAAGACTTGGATGGGTTTTACTTACCTATACAATTTGCAGGTTGTTGTTTTTCATTTTTAACCATTCCTATTTTAGCTCAATTACAACTACAGAAATTCTCAGATGTTTTTTCTACGGCATCCGCTTCGACATCACAGCCATTGTCATTACGAATACTCCTATTATCCTACTCCATTTCTTACCTGAAAAGTATTTTCAAAGTCGATTCATTAGCGGATTGAACAAAACATTATTCGTCATTATTAACAGTATTGCGATTTTTTTAAACGGCATTGATTTTGCTTTTTTTCAATTTACTGCGAAAAGAGCAACGGCAGATGTGTTTAAAGTTATTTCCTTCGGTCACGATTTTGCGAATACAGTTCCCAAAATGGTTGGTGATTTTTGGTATATCTTGCTTTTAGTTTTTGCTTTGTGGTATGCTTTGTTTCGATTTTATCCTAAACAATCCCTCACTAGATTCAATTTTATCTTTAACAATAAATTCAACAACTCAGGTATTGGGAAAGTGGTTTATCTTCTGATCTTTATCGGGTTTTATGCCATTGGTTTCCGAGGAGGAATTCAGTATAGGCCATTAACAATCATCTCTGCATCAAAATACGGTAATTCAACCTGCACACCGCTTCTTTTGAACACACCCTTTACCTTCGTCAAAACTTTTGGCAAAACTGAGCTTGAACCAATAAATTTCATGAGTGCTGACTCCGCTGAAGTAACTTCGCCAACTATTCACAAGGCATCTACTACTCCATTTCGAAATCTGAATGTTGTATTGATAATAATGGAAAGTTTCGGCAAAGAATACATTGGGCATTATAATAACGGTAAAGGCTACACTCCTTTTTTGGACTCACTCATAAAACAATCATACGATTGCACCAATGCATATGCTAATGCAAAAAGATCTATTGAAGGAATTCCGGCTATAACGGCAGGAATTCCTTCACTTCTTTCTGAACCAATTATAACCTCTGCTTATTCAGGAAATTCGCTTACCTCCATTGCTTCATTATTAGACACAAAAAATTACGAAACAATTTTCTTTCATGGCGGAACAAATGGAACTATGGGTTTTGATCATTTCGCAAAAGCAATTGGATACAAAAAATATTTTGGGCGGAACGAATACGATAACGATGACGACTTCGATAATAACTGGGGAATATTTGACGAACCATTTTTACACCGGACAGCAGATGAATTAGCGAAAACAAATGTTCCTTTCTTCGCTACCCTTTTTACACTTTCATCTCATCATCCTTATGCAATTCCAAAACAATTTGACGGACAATTTTCTGAAGGTACCTTACCAATTCACAAAAGCATTCAATACGCAGATTATTCGCTGAAGAAATTTTTCGAATATGCTTCAACATTGCCATGGTACAAAAACACATTGTTTGTAATCACAGCTGATCATACTGCAATTTCAGACAGCCCTTATTATCAAAACCGTCAAGGCATGTATGCAATACCGATAGTATATTTTATGCCGGCTGATACTTTGCAAGGAAGAAATAGCAAAACCAGCCAGCAGATCGATATTCTCCCATCAATAATGAGTTATCTGCATTATGATACTCCTTATTTTGCTTTTGGACAAAGCACTTTTGACCAGACTACTCAAGGCTATGCAATTTCCTATTTGAATGATACGTATCAAATTATTGAAAATAATTTTACTTACATTACGGATTATAATGGAAAGAATGAATACTATCAATTTATGGATGAAAAAACAAAAGGAGAAGTGACGCCAGATTCAGCACAGATGAAACTGAAATTAAATGCCTTTATTCAGAATTACAACTCTGCATTAATTAACAACAAAATGCTAATCCGATAAATTTGCTATGAGAAAAGTAAGATTTATCATCAATCCTAAATCAGGCACACGTGACAAGCAAGATTTTGTTGGTCAGATTGAGTCGTCTATTGACAAAAACCTCCTTGAACTTGAAATCATTTTTACCAAAACAGCAAAGCATGCAACTATATTAGCAGCAGAAGCGGCTCAACTTGGCTTTGACATTGTAGCGATTGTTGGTGGTGATGGTTCGGTAAATGAAGCCGGCGCAGGTTTAATTGGGACTAAAACAGCACTGGCTATTGTACCCACAGGTTCCGGTAATGGAATGGCTCGTCACATGGGGATACCAATGGATTTCAAAGAAGCTGTTTCGCTAATCAATACAGGAATAATTGAAACAGTCGATACATTAACAATCAATGATCGCTTCTGTGTGGGTACTTTTGGGATTGGCTTCGATGCACATATAGCACATTTGTTTGCCACTGCCGG
>CAYHCU010000167.1:0-6947 GCA_964355035.1 uncultured Flavobacteriales bacterium
CTCCGCGATCATGGTATTGATTTCCGCCGTTTACTTCACATTTGATTTTATACCCCGGGCCACCGGCTCCTGTTCCATCCGGACAACCTCCCTGAATTACGAAATTTGGGATTACTCTGTGAAAAGTAAGTCCATTATAAAAGCCTTTTTCTGCTAAATCAATGAAGTTCTTCACTGTATTGGGAGCATCTTTCTCATAAAACTCCACTGTCATATTGCCTTTGTCTGTGTAAATTGTTGCTTTTTTCATGTTTTGATCAAATTGGGATGTAAAGGTAATAAAATGTGCTCTTATTAAATAGTTAAACTTCGAAAATATCCAAACGGCTTTTCTTAAACTTGAAAAACCGGATTGAATTATTTGTAATTTTATCTCTCGATTAAACTCCTAACAACGCCAAGCATGAAAAAACTCTCCTTTATTTTCTTTCTCTTTTTCACTTCAACTTGTCTCCTCGCGCAAGTAGTTTCTATTAGACCTGCTGCTGCCTTTCTTGGACAAACACTAACAACTACAATTACTCTCGCCAATAGTGTAATGTTGTCAAGCTCTGCTCCAACGGGGGCAAGCGACATTTACCTTCAACAAGGCGCAACTATAATTTATACAAATAGTTATAGCTCTGCTCAACAGTACACGCTTCCATACTATCCGTACTTCGATGATTCGCTTTTCACAGATTTCACTATTCCTATTGGTGCGCCACTTGGTTGGTATGATGTGCATGTGCTAACTTATCAAACTCCCATTCCTTGGCTGCCACCGGTTGCTGTCGATAATGTTTTAACAAATGGCTTCCTTGTACCTGCAGTGAATTCTTGTCCGGTTCCTTCAGGTCTTTCTGCTACTTCTATTACGAATACATCCGCTGTAATTAATTGGACAAGTCCAACAGTTGCTGACACATTTCGGATTCGTTATCAAACCTCCACCTCTTTATATTATTATCAAGATGTAGCCGGTATTGGCGGGGTAACAAATATAACACTTAACAATCTTACTCCGGGCACAACTTATTTTGTTGACATCAGCACAATTTGTAATGGAGCAATTAGCAGCACATATAGCGTTCCTATCCTTAGTTTTTCCACAACTTCAATATCCGTTCCATGTATTCGTCCGAATGGTATTTCTGCATCCGGAATTACGAATACATCTGCAACAATTTTATGGAACAACTTTATTTCTGCTGATACATTCAGAATACGTTATGCAGAACAGTATACAACAAACTATCGTTATTTTAATTCGGTTTCTCCGATTCCACATTCACAGGTGTTTTCTAATTTGAATCCCGGAACAACATATACAGTACAAATAAGTTCTATCTGCACAGGCGTAAGCAGCGGATATAGTATTCCTTTTAATTTTACGACACTGTCTACTCCGGTTGCGTGCGTGCGTCCATGGGGACTTTCATCGACTAACATTACGAATATAAGTGCTACATTGAATTGGTCGCCAAACGTTACTGCAGACACTTTCAGAATCAGATACAGTGTCTTTGGAAGTGGAAACAATTCTTTCCTGAATATAAATGGTTCCGGAGGAAGTACTGCGACATTAAATAATCTACAAGCCAATACACTTTACACTTTCCAAGTGAGTTCTATTTGTTCAGGAGTCAGTTACGGATATAGCGGCTCGGCTCTATTCACTACACTAAATGTTCCTGTTGCTTGTGCACGACCCCATACAATAACCGCAACGAATATTACAAATGTATCTGCATTGATTAGCTGGACAAATGCTGTGAGTGCAGATACTTTCAGAATCAGATACAATGAACAAGGTTCTTTTAGTTTTAAATATTTCAATCAGCCGGGGCTATCAGGGAATTCAGCAACGCTTACCGGTTTGTATCCAAATACAACCTACAATTTTGTGGTCAGCTCAATTTGTTCCGGTGTATCTTCCGGATATTGTGGCGTGAATTCTTTTACTACTACCAGCGCACCTGTTGCTTGTGTTATTCCAACCGGACTTACATCTACAAATATTACAAACAACTCTGCAGATATTAGTTGGTCACAATATGTGAGTGCTGATACATTTCTGATTCGTTATTCTGTTAACGGTACTACAAATTATACTTGGAAAAAAGTTCCGGGAACGGGAGGTAACGGAACAACATTAACCGGCCTTTTACCTATTACAACTTATCAATGGCAAGTGAGGTCGGTGTGCGTTGGCAATCCGCTTTCATCGTATTCAGCTCCTGCAATTTTTGGCACACCGGCGAAAATTCGCAAACCTGATTTTACTGATGTGGCAATGACTGTTTATCCAAATCCTGCAAATGATAAAATTTCTGTTTGTCTTGAAAGAAGTTCCGAACAAAATAAAAAGTCTCTCATCACCATCTTTGATTTATCAGGCCGAATAGTTTTAGAAAAAGAAGTTGTTTGTGTTCAAGGAAAAAATATTTTTGAACTGGATATTAATTTCCTCAGCTCAGGAATGTATGTTTTGAAAATGGATGGGGGAAAGGTGTTGGTGGAAAAGGGTTTCGGAATGTAGAATACTTGTCAACTACTTAGAGTAATGTCATTTTATCTTATTAATAACTACCTCAACCCGACGATTAAGGCTTCTTTCAAACTCAGATGAGTTTGACTTTACTGGACTATTTTCACCATTATAACTGATAAAAATTTTTTCAGACTTAACGCCGCTTTTTATTAAAATTTCAGAAATTTTCAATGCACGGGCTTTTGACAAAGTGATATTGTCTTCATCGTTTCCGATACTATCTGTATATCCGATTAAATGAACTTCTATAGGGTTATTTATTAATGTATCTATTAACATAATCATTGAGTCATTAAATTCTTCAAGTATATCAACTCCACCATATTTAAATCTTACAGAAAAAAACGAATTTGTTAAATTTTTACTCGATTCCGAAATGCTTTCGATCGTTCTATCTTCATCAATATTTTCCAATGACATTAAAGATACATTATCTATAAAATAATATGAATCTGAACAATCAATGTTCATTTTCCTTTTTTTAATTGCAAGTTTTTTATCATTGCGAATTAAATTCCCAATTCCCAAATAGCAAAATTGATCTGATGCTACATAGATCGTGTCAGTAATTGAAATCCATTTTTCAGTTGGTTTACTGACTAGATCGAGTGAGGTGGAATCAATATTGTGGTTCGAATAATAAATGTAATCATGTAATGAATCTAATACATTAATAAAAAAAACGTTCAAATTGTTACAGAAGAAACTGGATTCGTTACTAAAGCGATATTGAAGATTTAGAACATACTTTTTATGACCAATCAAAGGATGATGGAATTTATACAAAACATACTCTCTGTAATTTGGATTAAGGTAATTAAAATTTGATATTCCAATATAATTATTCCCTGATTGCGGCTCTATAAACCTTTTATTGCATACTCCAGACATTGTTGAATCAGCTTTAGAATAAACATCAACAGTATTTATTAATGTCCAATCAATTGGGCAGATGAAAGTAAAAGGGGGAGTGGTTGAATATTCTTCACCTAGTTTTTCGAAATCGCCATTGTAGATATAATTTTGGCAAGAAGAAACTTTATGAATAATTGATAAAAATAAAAGTAGCGAAATACGTTTCCTCATAATAATAGTAATAATAATTTCTGGGCCCAATATAAATAATTGAGCCCAGAAAAAAATTAATGAGCTATTTGCAGTTGCCCGCCAAACTGTACCACACCTTCAAGTACTATATTGTAAACGTAGTTTCCATTGTTAAGGCTACTTACATTAAAAGAATAATTGTTTTCTATAATATTGGTAAAATTATATGAATTTTCCATATTCTGTGTGTATAAAACCACAGAAACATCGCCAGACTTTATTTCTTTGCCATTATCAGTAACAAATACGATATTTTGAGAAGGATTTGGAGAAGGATATAAATTTTTTAATGTTCTTAAATTTTTTAAAATTGATTGTGTGCTGATGCTTTCCCATTCATTATTAATCCAATATTGTTCTACTAGATCAATTTGTAATTCATCTTGAGTAAATTTTGCAATTTTGAATGCAATATTATTTTCCGAGTTTGGATAATATGTATTTATACTAAAGAGAACGTATTCTCGTCCATTGCTAAAAAATGTAACAACACCACCATCATAGATTAATATGCTTTGTGCGTCATTCAATTTTGCAATTTCAACACCGCCCCCACTAGAAATTACAGGAGCTAATTGTTGACAACTACAGCCATTGACATTCACACAGCTGCTACCACCCCATGTTTCACAATTCATCCACTGTTGGTATGATCCGCAGACTCCTGTACCGCAGTTATACCAAATAATACAACTTGCCTTTGGCTGAAATAAGATTCCAAAGAAAAAGAATAAACCCAATAGTAATTTTTTCATATTAATAATATTTAAATTAATTGACATTCCTTTAAACCGTGAAAAATTGAACGGACATCGTAAAGATTACGAGAATTCAAACTTACATATATCTTTTCAATTAAACTAATTGGAAAAACTATTTTTTGGGGAATTTAACAGATGCAAACAAAGTACTTTTCAACGGATGTAATACAACAAACACATTCTAACGATTAAATATCCAAAGATCGCCTATCTGCATGGCTGTTATTCTTTCAACTACTTGCAGACACGAGAAAGAATCAGATGACTTGGACTGACATGCTTACCAACAAGATGCTTTCAGGATGCCAGTTGTGTTGCCTATAAGGGATGAGAGGAAAATAATAACCTACAAGATTCTTTCAGAAAATTGCTGTCGACTTTTGCAAAATGTATTCGTTGAACCTAAATTATTAATGACTACACTTTAATTGAAAGATGAAAATGCTGCAAGCATCTGGTAGCGGTTGACTTTACCCTCTCTTCCCTTCTGATACAACGCAATCTGTCATCCTGGAAGGACCTTGTAGGTTTCTAAGCACGACTGAATGTTCTTTGCAATTTATTTTTAGAACGGTCTTAAGAATTTCAAATTCTGCACCGTCAATTCGTTTGTCGTTGTTCGAATTACGAAATACGCCAAACGAAAAACGATTAACGAACAGCGGAAAGAATCGGATTCCTTATGCTGTCGTACTTAGAAACCCACAAGGTCCTTCCAGGATGACTGTTGCGTTAGTTTTTAGGGAGGGGTGAGTAGAAAAACCTACAAGATTCTTTCAGAAAATTGCTGTCGACTTTTGCAAAATGTATTCGTTGAACCTAAATTATTAATGACTACACTTTAATTGAAAGATGAAAATGCTGCAAGCATCTGGTAGCGGTTGACTTTACCCTCTCTTCCCTTCTGATACAACGCAATCTGTCATCCTGGAAGGACCTTGTAGGTTTCTAAGCACGACTGAATGTTCTTTGCAATTTATTTTTAGAACGGTCTTAAGAATTTCAAATCCTGCACCGTCAATTCGTTTGTCGTTGTTCGAATTACGAAATTCGAAATTCGAATCACGAACAGCGGAAAGAATTGGATTCCTTATACTGTCGTGTTTAGAAACCTACAAGGTCCTTCCAGGATGACTGTTGCGTTACTTTTTAGGAAGGGGGTGGGTAGAAAAAACCTACAAGATTCTTTCAGAAAATTGCTGTCGCGGTTCGAAATACGAAAATCGAACAACGTTTAACGATTGTCGACCTTCTGAAATTTATCACTATTGGGAATTCTCTCCATCTCTGTACCGTATGGCATTTTCAGATAGTAGATAATTGACCGATCATAATTGGCAATTGTATTCACATCAAAAATTCCGGAGTTGTCGGGATTATCAACATAATCCTGTTCTTCGGTACCTGACAAATATCTCCAACCGCTATCCATTTCTTCTTCGGGTTCTTCGCGGTACATATATCCTACCGGCATTCCGTCGACAGTAATTTTATCGGACGCCAAACAAAAGCCCATCTTGGGAACTAGTTCAATATTCTTTTTGGGATCTAGTTTATATTTCTTCTCTTCCATGTGATGTTTTGTTGAATACGTGATTTTCTATTTTACTCTCTTCACTTCAATTAACCAATCGAATGGATACGGATCTTGCATCCAACTTGGCGGAGAGTCGAATTCTGTTGACCAGTCATATTCTACACGATCAATTTTTTCCACAGCGAAATTTCCTGTATTGAAAAAAGAAAATAATTCAGTGAAAGAATAATGCTTTGTATGAATGTTGTTAATGTTGAAAATTCCCTGCATCACTCCTTTGCTATCACTCTCGTTCAAATGAGCAAGGTCTTCACGAGGAATTTCTCTGATCTTTTTATTTTCCTTTTGATGCCACTCTATCATTCGCTGTGATGACATTGATGAAGATTCTAACGAAGGCAAAACGAAAACTGCAACGCCGCCGACTTTTAACGATCCCAAAACATTGTTAAGTATGCGATGGTTTCTGGTATTATTTCCGGAAATGGCAACATTGCAACAAAAAGCAAAGTCTGCTTTCAACGGTTCAATTTTCGGACTTGCAAGATCGGCTTGTTTGAATACAACATTCTCATACGACACCAATTTTGCTTTGTTAATACATTCCTGCGAAACATCAAGCGCAATAATCTTTTTAAAATACGGCAACATTAACGGTATTGCATAACCAATACCACATCCAAAATCGATTGCTACATGATTCTTGTTTGCATTCTTCTTCAAATAGAACTCGATTTTTTTATTCTTGTCATTCTTGAAAACGCTAAAAATTTCATCTTCGTAATTGTCTGCAACACTGTTCCATTGTAGTTTGTCGTTCATTTTGCTTTGTTTGGTTAACAAATTAAATGAATTAATGGTTTGGTTGCATGTATCCTTGACGGAAATTATAAACAAATTGGTGGTGATTGGTAAGTAGTGATTGGTAAGTGCAGACTACTTACTACTTACCAATTACTACTGGCTTTGTTGCATGAAACAAAATTAAGTCAAAGCTTTTCCTTAATTT
>CAYHCU010000168.1:0-1723 GCA_964355035.1 uncultured Flavobacteriales bacterium
CTAGATAGACAGATGAGTTTATTGGATACAAAATTCTGTATGCCGAAAACTTCTTCAATTTTACATGCTAAGGTGGCACATAAATTTCCGTTTTATGGGGATGTTTTAAGTGATTTTCAGAGTGCTAGAAATAATTTAACAATTTATCCCGCAACTCCTCTTGGAGCAAAAGATTATAATTCTCCAATGGAAATATTTGAGGATATGCTTAGGTTCATGCAGGAATTTGAAAGTGACGTTTATGGTGTTTGTGACCTTGCCAAAGAAGATAATGATTATATGTCAAAAGTTTTCTTGGATTCATTTATGTTATCATTGATACCTATGACCAAACAATTCCTACTTTTGGTAGATAAATGTGAGGCATATAAAGATATGCAATTATTTGATTCTAATATTGAAGATTGGATTGTTTTATAATTAAATAGGAGAAAGAATGTATATTCGAAATGTTTCAGATATGGGTAAAACCTATAGTTGTACTCCATTCATCGGGAAATGGATTCAAGAGAAAAACTTTCCTGTTCTTTCTATATTTGGTGGTAGATATTATTTTGCGGATACAGAACTATTGCGTGAGGTAATTGCCACTATTCCCGTATGGATGAAAATCCTCGATATATTTTAAATAAGAGGAGGTGATTTTATTGGGCAAAAAACTCAATTTTGAAATAGACAAATTTCAAATGTTGGAAGAAAGCGGAAATTCTCAACTAGCAAAACTTAGAATGTGGATTGTATCGCCGGGCGATAATCGCCACTCGATACCTATCAGTTGGGAAGCAATTCAAGATGCGAGAGAAAGTCTTGTTGGAAAACCCGTTTTAGCATATCACGACAAGATATTCAATAAACTTGGAGGACATGATAAGGATGAACTCGCAGTTGGAGTCGTACTCAGGTCGGAAGATATTTTTGAAGAAACCGATGCTGAGGGAAAGCAATGGCTTGTAGCAGACAGTTGGTTGTGGAAAAAGTATTATCCAAACATTATAGATGTTTTGAAAGATAACAATGGGGAAACAGCAATTTCAATGGAAATAGAGGTTTTGAACGGGAAAAACAATGGTAATGGTTTTGAAGATATAAGCCTATTCTCATTCATGGGCATCACGCTCATAGGTTGCGAACCCGCAATTCCAAATGATCGTGCAGAGGTATTACAATATACAAAAATGGTAAAAGAAACACAAAAAATTGTAAATGAAAAATCTTTTCAGAGTGGTTATCGTGGAATTGACTTTTCAATTATCCCTGAAGTAAGAAATAATTCACTTAAGGGATTGGAACTTTATGAGACTAGCAAACGGGGGGGGAATTCATTTAGTCTTTCTATGGCGAGATATTTATCAACAAAAAAAACAATCGAACCATCAAGAATTAAAAAATTACACCAGAATTTAAAAAATAAATCTAAACAAAACCTAACCGAAAACAGTGATGCTCATATTTCGTTTATGCTTTTAGGTGGTGGGGATTCCCTTAGTTGGTGTAAAGAACTTATGAGCAATATGGAAAATGCAGATAATTCAATGTCGCATTTTACTTTTAATGCTGGTGACAGTATGGAAATGGAGGAAAATAACTTGAAGAAAAATAAAGAAGAATTTGCTAAAGAGGAAGAGGCTGTTGAGAAAATGGCTGAAGAAGTAGCAGAACCTCAAGCAGAGGAAAAAATGGCTGTTGAGGAAGATGCTAAAGAAGAAGTCAAAGAAGAAGAGAA
>CAYHCU010000168.1:1823-6887 GCA_964355035.1 uncultured Flavobacteriales bacterium
GAAATCATGCCGAAAGCCAAACTTGACGAATGTCGTTTGAACTCTGCTAATTTCACATTGGAAAATATTACTGGTTGGCAGAATGAAGTTAAGGCAATCGCATTCACTTTCGCTAAAGATGGTAAAGTTAAAAAGAATGATGATGGAATTAATCGTTTTGCTCTCCCATTCATCAACCTTCCTAAAACGGAAAAAAGTGATTCTTTGTGGGGTTAGTTTTTGTGTATTAAAATATCTCAGTTTTGAGATATTATCAAATTTTTTATATAATTTATAGGAGGATTTACAAAATGACTTTAATTAATAGAACGCTTACTCAATCGATGGTTGATGACAGCAAACTTCGCTCTGCCGTTGGTAGTGCTGACTTGTATAATGGTAATGTGGTTGTTCTTGCTACACTTTCCACAACCGCCGGCGAAGGTGAAGTATGGGTTGCTACCCGTCCTGAATCTGGCACACTGGTTGGTAACTGGATGGTTGCTCAACCTGAAGTTGTCGTGACCTATAGTGGTTCAAACGCTTTCAAGGGTATTGACCCTGACCCCCGCAATTTCATTATCAAGTCGGGTGAGGTTTTCCGTGCTTTCAAACCCATGAAAGGTGACATCGTTGAACTCGATGCCGCCGCTGTCGCTACTGGTACTGGTGCTGGTGCGGCTTATGCTGTTGTGACAGCCGCTACTTACTACATCACAAACGCCGCCGCCGCTGTAACTGGTCTTTCCCTGCGATTGATTGGTACTGGCTTTCAGTCAATTGGTATTGGGACTCTTGGAAGTACACAGAGAATCACCCTTTATAAATATGTCGTGGAAGTAGAATAATTTCTTTTACTACTACGCTTGTTATCAATCAAAAAATATAATGGAGGACTTAAAATAATATGAATAAAATTCCGACTACCGTCTTGCAGTTTGCTGGTGCAAACATCAACGTCTACAAGAAATTTGCAGACTATTACAATCACTTTCGTTCCAACAATGGTTCGAAGGGCGTAGAATTTCAGACCGTCAAAGAAGATGGTTCTATCCTGACCTTCGGTGAAAAAGAAGACAAGATGAACGCTGATTTGCTCGGTGAAATCATGCGTGTTGCTGGTGTGAAAGATTTCGCTGAAATGCCCCTTTCGACTTGGGCGCAGAATCCCAATATCTCTTGGGCGGCTTTCGCTGTGGTTTCACAGTTGATTGACATGGTTCTTCCTGATAGCATCATTGATACAATCGGTGCTTATAGTGAAGTCAAAGTTGGTGGATGGGGCGACTCATTTGCTTTCGAAGTCAAGCCTCGTGATTTGTTCGTTGTGTCCAAGCAGGGTCGTGACCGCAGAACAACCGAAATCAAGAAACAGTACAATGGTCTCGTGACAGTTCTTCCTGAACTTCGTCAGTTGACAGTTGGCGTTTCTCTGTATCGTGTTCTCGCTGGAAAAGAATCCCTTGCTGAATTTGTTTCTAAGGCTGTTCGCTCACTCGAATCTCAGATGACAGTTGATGTGTACAATGCTTTCGCTACAGCTATGGGCAATCTCGCTACAACAACCGATGCCGCTTTGAAGATTACTGGCTATACTCAGCCCACAATGGTTGAATTGGCTCAGAAGGTTCAGGCGTGGAATGGTGGTGCTTCACCCGTAATCATGGGAACTCGTTTGGCTCTTGCCAACATTCTTCCTGCCGATGCGAATTACCGCTATGACATTGAGAGCAATTTCGTCAAGATGGGTTACATGAAGACCATCTCTGGTTTCGATGCTCTCATGCTCCCGCAGGTTGCTGATTGGACTACTCCTTTCACAACCGTTCTCGATGACACAAAACTGTGGTTGGTTTCTCCTTCCGCTGGTAAGATTGTCAAGTTGTGCCTCGAAGGTTCTGCTCTCAGTAATGTTACAGCACCTTTCCAGTTCGCTGACCTGACTCAGAATGCCACCATTGCCAAGAGCTATGGTACTGGCATTGCAACATCTGCTATCGCTGGAACAATCGCTTTAGCGTAACTCATCAATAAATATATAAAGGGGATTATTATTTTGTAATAATCCCCTTTATGTTTATATAACCAACCGAAAGAGGAAAAAATGGCTACATTAAAATCAAGAAAAATAATCAAAGACTCTGCAACAGAAATTGTTGAACCAACATCAAATTTAGATACTGAGAAAAGAATTAAATTTCTGGAAGAACAACTCAGGAGATTTATTGAGAAAGAAGAAGAAGTTAGAACAGATGTTTCATCTGATGATTATATCAAAGTGATGTCACTATGTCCAATGATTCTTAACCTTTGCACAAAAACTTATGGTCAAGGAAAAGTATTCAAGTTCACGAAGTTTGGGGAAGTAAAAAGAATTTTATACGGCGATTTGGTTGATGTTTTAGAAGTGAATCCTACTTTTGCTGAAGCTGGTTTATTCTTTATTTTAGATGAAAGAGTTATTCGTAGGCATGGTTTGGATGACACTTATACTAAAATTTTAGATAAATCAAAGATTGAACAAATTTTTGAGGGAAACAATACTGATGCTTTGAACTTATACAAATCTTCTAACCCTAGACAACAGGAAGTTATTCGTGACATGCTCATCGACAAACTTCGTGATGATGAAGGTTTTGATTTAAATTTGATTGCGGCAATCTCAAAATATAGCAAGGTTGATTTGCAAGAAAAAGCCAATGATGCTAGAGAGTTTTTGAGAATTGATGAGGAAGAAAGAAATAAAAAGAAATAAATCACCCAAAAGGAGGTTAAATGTCAACACCATTTACTGACATCTATGACCTAGTAATGGAACAAATAGATGACTACCGTTTGGTTGCATTATATAATCAAGATGTATTAAATGATACAACCAATCTAGATACCTACCTTCATGGGTTTATGCTTTTAGCTATTCCTGAATTTTCTGAGTGTTCGCAAGATTTGTCTCTCAGAGATGATGTAACGACAAAATCTTTTACTGAAACATTGACAGATATAAATAAAAAAGTGTTGTCAAAATTGATGGTGAAAGAATGGTTATCTAAGGAAGTTAAAAATATTTTAGATATGAAGGCAAAAATTCAGGATGTTGATTATAAAACATATTCTGAGGCGCAAAATATAACAGCTAGGCAAACAATGTTGACCATGTTCAAAGAAGAATGTTCTCAGCTATTGATTGACTATAGCTATAAAAATAACTCATGGACAAATTGGTATTCTGGCAATTTTTCTGGATTATAAGGAGGGTTCATGCCATACACATTTTTGAACGCTTCTTTAGCAATGCAGAAAAGTTCCAAAGAAAAGTTTACCGCTGAATTCCAAGAACACCTGACAAGAGAATTTTATAATTCTTCCGATTGGTTTACCATTCAGGAAGAATATCCTTTTGCTTCAGGTGATTTAGTAGATATTGATGTTAGAGTAAATCATGTTATAAACACTCGAACAGGATTGAATCAGGGGGATGATTATAAAACAATTTTGTTTAAGGATTTGTCTCATGTAAGTAACGTGGGCTACCTCTATAAATTTGATGACAACTTTTGGATAGTTGTCAACAGCGAAGGGATTAAATCTCTTGCGGCTAGTGTTACTGTTAAACGATGCAACAACACCTTACGCTGGTTAGAAACAAATACGGGAAAGATTTATTCCGTTCCCTGTTCAATCGAATATCTTGTTAAACAAAATCGAGATTATTCTACCGCTGGTTCGGCTTTGGTTGTTCCTTCGGGTTCGATAGAAATAATAACTCAATTTAATGAGACCTCAAACAAAATTCAACCTTCGCAGAGATTCTTATTTGGAAATCCCGGAAACTGGCAAGGTTATAAAATTATGGGTGGTGGTATTAATAACTTTAATGGTTTGAAAACAAGTGATGCTTATAGTTCTGGAGTTTTGAGAATCAGTCTTTACTTTGCTCAGAAGGGTGATGGAGATGTTGATGATTTAGTTAATGGTATTGCGGATGTAGGAGAATATTTATATGTTCTTACAATTCCTGCTACTGCCACATTGGAAAATGGAAAGAGTCTAATTTTGACTCCTACGTTAACATTAAATGGTGTTACCAATAATTCTTCTTTAAGTTGGTCTTCGAGTAATGTAAATGTTGCTACGGTAAATTCATCTGGTGTTGTAACTTCTGTTGGAATAGGAACTTCCACAATAACTTGTGCAATGACAGGTAATTCTGCTATTGCTGATACTTGTGCGTTAACTGTTTCCGCTGGAGTTTTAGACACCTATGAAATCAAGGTAAGTCCAGATATAAACTATGTCCTAGAATATGATACCACAGTCTTCTCTGTTTATCTATGGAAGAATGGCGTTGTTCAAGCGGATACGTTCATATTTGATTTGTTGGGTAGTAACACAGTTCCAGCATCAAAATTTAATTTAGTATTTATTGATGGTAATAGTTTTAGTGTTGAAAACTTGGGTAGATATTTGTCGGCAAATTTACCGATAAAATGTACCTCTGGAACAAACGAAAAAACATTATCAATTAGTTTACGTGGGGCGTGGTGACATGGATTCATATGCATATTTTAAGGGTGAAAAAGTTCCATTCTACGCATACAATTGTGTAGCCCACATGATGAACGCCAATGAAGATATTTGGAAACTTCTTAAATATAATGACTCTGATTGTCTGAATAAACCTAACTTAACAATGTCTGAAAAAGCGGCATTGATTTATAAGGGTGAACCAGATGAGTCTATCTTCAGATTGTTTCTTGCCGATGGTGAGATTAATGCTTTCATTTCGGAGGCAACGGTTATGAGAATATTTACTTACTCCATATATCCAGAAAATAGAACTGTTTCTAATGTGACTTTAGCGTTTGATTTGTTTACACATTTTAGAGTCTCACACCTCAACGATTATTCTACTCGAACAGAGAGAATGACTCAAATAGTTTTAGAGGTTTTTAACGGTGAGATGATTCCAGATGTGGGACAAATGTTCTTTGACATTATGGGCAATAAGGAAATACGCGATTACGGGCAAGGGCAAATACCGTTTAAAGGTAAGAGGTTATTACTCTCTTTCAAGACAGGGTGATG
>CAYHCU010000169.1:0-6829 GCA_964355035.1 uncultured Flavobacteriales bacterium
TAAATTTTTATACACTAACTAAATGACATTGACCTAAAGGTGACGGCAATAAAAAAGCAACGAAAAGAATAAAATTAATTTGAAGTTTGCAGTAAATGCAGTATACATCTCCACTTTATTGGCCGTCGCCTTTATTGCCGTCGCCTTTAGGCGACGGTCAGAAAATAAAATACCACATGGCTTTAGCCAAAGGCGCAGTATTAATTTACAACTTCCTCTATTCGGGCTACGCTTTTGGCTAAAGCCGGATTGTGTTGTGATCCTCAACCGTCACCTGAAGAAGACGACAATAAAGCGACGGCAATAAAGTAGCAGCAATAAAGGTGATAGTAATGTATGTATCCGCAATTAAAAAATGTAAATTTAACCGTTACAATATGAGCCTTAGATGTAAAAAATTACTTTACTTTGAAGACCATTATAATACATAAATTCAACGTAGCCTAAATGAAAAATAACTTAAGGAGGATTGGCTTCATATTATTGATTTCGATAACTACAACATCCTGTTTCAAGCCGTGGCATTCTTTTTCTTATTACACTCCTCCAAAGGAACCTGATTATTCAGACAATAACAATTGGGCAGCATTGCCCACAAAGGTTGACAGTGCTGATGCCATTCCTCAAAACTGCACCGAGAAGGATATGCAGTCAATAGCAAAGGTGGATGTATTTTATATTCATCCGACAATGAACATTAGCAGAAGGGGTTGGAATGGAGATTTGACAAATTTCAAGTTAAATAAGAGGGTAAATGAATATCCGATACGCATGCAAGCGAGCGCCTTCAATGGTTCTTGCAAAGTGTATGCTCCGCGCTATCGGCAGGCTACACTATATTCGTTTTTGGAGAAAAAGCCTGACAGCGGAGAAAGGGCTTTAGAGCTTGCCTATAAAGATGTGTTAAAAGCATTTGATTATTATTTGAAAAATTACAATTTAGGGCGACCATTCATTATTGCTTCGCATAGCCAGGGGAGTCGTCATGCATTTCAACTTTTGAAAGATAGAATTGAAAAAGATTCCATTCTGCGCAAAAGATTTATTTGCGCCTATGCAATTGGTTTTGTTACTGATTCAACTTATACCGGAATTTACCATTGTGATTCCGCAAGCCAGATCGGTTGTTTGATTTCCTGGAATACATATGAATGGGGAGCAAAAACAGAAAATAAATATTTAGGAGCAAATAAATATTGTACAAATCCTTTGTCCTGGAATTGCAATCCGGAGGATGTAAGCGAGAAAGAAAACTTAGGCGGTGTTGATAGGAATTTTAAAATGATACCCAATGCAACCAATGCAAAAGTAAACGATGGAATACTTTGGGTTCATAAACCTAAACATGGAAGATTTGTTAAGTTCGGCAAAAATTATCATGTGAGCGATTATAGTTTGTTCTACATGAATATCCGTAAAAATGTTGAAACTAGAGTAAACGCATATTTTGAGAAAAACAAATAACGATGGTTACGATAAAGGCAATCATAAAGAAGTATGGCAGGAAAGGAGAAAAAACAGGCTGGACGTATGTTGATATTGCGCAAAAACAAGCGCAAAAGATAAAAGCAGATTACAAACGGTCATACAAAGTAAAAGGCCATATTGATTCGCTTGAAGTTACACAGTTGACAATGGTTCCAATGGGGGAGGGTAATTTTATTATTCCCTTGAAATCGGAAATTAGAAAAATGATAAAAAAGGAATTAGGTGATACCGTTGTTTTAAAACTTGTAGAAGACACTAAGGAATATCAACTTGATAAAGAATTATTAGTTTGTTTGAAAGAAGAACCGGTTGCTTATCTTAAATTTAAAAGTTACTCAAGATCACATCAAAATTATTATTCAAAATGGGTGGGTAGTGCAAAAACACCGGAGACTAAATCCAGAAGAATAGGTTTGGTGATAAATGGATTAATTCTTGGGCAAACGTATGCTGAAATGTTGCGAGCGAATCGGGAACTGGTGGCTGGTAAGTAGTGAGTGGAAAGTAGTGAGTAGTAAGTGGTGAGTAAGCTTCATTTCCTTAGAAGAGAACGGAAAATGCCCTTCTAATCCGAAATCTGGTTTACTGTCGTTTTCTAAGAACGGCGGCCACGGTAACCATTTTGGATTCACCTTTAATAGCTGCTAACAAACATATGAACACACTCGTAAATTAAATTTCTCCCCAACTTTTGATGGTGGTCTAAGTACTTACCACTCACCACTCACCAATTACCAATCACCAACTCACAGCTTCATAATCTTCCGCGTTACCTTTTGATCCTTATAAGTGATCGTTACAAAATAGTAACCACTAGGAATTCCTTTTGAGTCTGTGTAGGTGTAGGAATTATATCCGTCTTCTGCCAAAATTGTTTCTCTGAAAATTAATTCGCCTTTTGAACCAATCATCATGATTTCAACTTCACTTTTTTGTTTCAGAATAAAATCAATTTTGAATTCATCAGAGAATGGATTAGGAGAAATTGTAGTTATTTCCACTGCCGCTTCATCAATGTTATTTCCGCCTTTGTTTTTGATTGTCTGAACATCGCTATAGCTAAAATGACCGTCATAATCAGTTTGTTTCAATCGATAGTAAGAATAACCTTCAAGTGGATTCGGATCTAAGTCGCCATATTCTAGTGTGATCGTTGAATTACCTGCTCCTCGTTTCGTCAGAATAGGTTCAAAATTTTGCCCATCAGATGAACGTTCGACAGTAAAGAAGTCGTTGTTTACTTCTGCAGCAGTTGCCCAAGACAAATTGACTACATTATTTTTTAATTGTGTTTTGAAATAGATCAATTTGATAGGTAAAGCTATGTTGCTATTCGCAAGATTGAATGCTTTAAAGAATAGTGAAGTGTGTCTTACTTGTGAAGACGTCAAAGTACTTACACTACCGGTTTTAAACATAATTGAGTTAACATTGTTATAGTTCAATTCGTACATTCCTTGTTTTTGGCTGGTATCAATATTAGAGATGTTTGCCTGAAAGCCGCTGACTCTGTAATTTCCTGAAAGATTAGTGACAGTAAGTGTAGTAACAGGGTCAAGATTATAACTGGTAGGCATGGTCGCTTCTATGAATTCATTAATCATTTTTCCACCACCGTTATCACCGCCATCTACATCTATTCCTGTGGCTGTTAATTTTTTTAATGTAGTATCGGTTGAAGTTGCAGATTTTTTAAATGTAATCCTCCATTCAATGTAGGACGTAGCATTTGCGGCTTGATCAACAAAAGGTTGGAATGACATGTTGTAGCCTTTAGAATTATCATCAATGTTGTTTAAGACTGCACCACCCGAAATATTTATTATTTCCACCCAAGCATCTACCAATCTTAATACATCAGGAAATACATAGATAGCTCCAATTGCACCTGCAGTTCCTGACCTTAAGGTTGGATTACTAAAAGACACAATATCACCTAGCGCTATTGAGTACAAGCCGAACGATGTTAAATCTGCTCGTTCAGCTGTCACAATTCCTGCGCTAAGACTTTGCGTATTGTCAGCATGAGTCCCAACACTAGTCCAGGAGGAATTGAGGTCGTTTCTCATTAGAACTGAGTAAAGAGTACTTGGTAAGAGAGTATTGCTATAGCCCTGTTCTTTTATTCTGATTGTATAGCTGCCGCCGGTTATTGGTGAATTCGATGATAGACTCCAATAACCATAGTCCAATAGTTCACTCATATCAACTCCACTCACGATGATACTGTTTAATGGATAAACAGTGTCATTTGGATTCGTTGCAATGAATGATCCTGCTAATCTTGTGAAACCTGTTGTTCCTGATAATGTAACCGTAAGTAATTCATATTTTACTAATGAACCGAGCGGATAATCATAAGCACCGGAGCCACTAACAGATCGGTTCAAATTACCGATAATAAAATTAGAAGAAGAATATCCTGCAATGCTACCGGTTGAAGTATTGGTAACATTTAAAGTATAAGTTGAAGTATAAATTTTTCCATTGGTTAAAGTAAGAATTCCTGATACCGTGTAATCTGAATCCATAGTAAATATGCCGCCGGAATTTATTGTGAGATTTCTAAGTGTTGTTGGAAGACCATCACCAAATACCTGCGAAGCACCTCCGGTATAGGCATAGTCTGCTGTTGTGCTATAGGAACGACTTCCTGTAACCTGAATATTTCCTGTACTACTCGAAGCGGTAATTCCCGATAAAGATCCAATTGAAATACCTCCGCCGGAAGAGAGAGTAAAGTTTCTGCCAATCATACTGCTGGCACCCATTAATAAAGTAGATCCGCTGTTAATTACAAAATCAACGTTTCCTGAAACGATAGGTGTTGTATTTGTAAAACTTTGAGAGCCGGATTTATTGAAAGTAATAGTAGAGCTTGTGCTGGCATTGCCTCCAACAGTAAGTGTACCTGAGGTATGTGTCCAATTTCCGGAAACATTTACATTCCCGGTACTTGCACTGCCATCTACAATGCTGAAAGTGCCGGCAGTTTGTGTGTAGTCTGCAGCAACATTCAAAGTAGAAGTTATATTGCCTCCATCCGATAACGAGAAGTTTCCCGAAGTCAAAGTAAAATTTCCACTCACAGTAAGAGTAGAAGCACTACTATTGGCTAAGCGCAGCCCGCCTGAAGAGCCTGTAGATGTAATTGTAAAATTTTGAGTGATGCTGGTCAAACCGCTATTTAAATTTACCCAATTAGTTTGCGAAGGACAATTCCAAACAAAGTTGGAAAATGCTTGTAATCCTGTTGGCGCGCTTGTATTTGTTGTATAACCAATGATTTCACAAATTGATCCTGCACTCCATGTTGCTGTGGGAATTACTCCTGCTGTGGTAGTAAAGTTATGTTGATATTTTCCTCCATTAAGAACAGCAATTGCAGCACTTGCATTTATCGTTACTGTTCCGGCATTTTTATATGTTCCGGAAACGCTAAGATCCGTTCCTGTTCCATTGTTGACAGTCAGCGTAACACTTGAGTTTTGTATTAATGTTCCACCGCTACTTACTACAATTTGATCCGCAGTTATATTAGCGGTAATAGTTACGGTGTGTCCTGAAAGAATAGTAATGGTTTGGTCAGCAGAGGTTGGTGCTAAAGTAGCATTTGCCCATGTTGAGCCATTGTATTTTTGCCAGGTTGCTGCAGAATTCCAGTTACCTGAAGCTTTTGTCCGATATTCACCGCTGACAACAGCATACGTTTTTTCATTCGCTGAAAAATTAAAGAACAGAGTTAGGCCTATTGCAAGAATCCCTACTAATGCCGAAGCAATCCAAGTGACTCTTCTCAATGAAGTCTTAATTTTTATTTCAATTCTCTGCTTTAGTCGTTTGGTTTTCTTAGAATCCATTTTGTGTGAGTAATTAAAAAATGAAGATCAATCCTGTAGTATTAAATATTAATTAATGTTCATTATTATGTGCTCCTTTTTTACTTAAACAAGTTGGAACGGTTTAATTTAAATATCGAAATACTTACACTTTTAGAAGCTTATTTTTAGCAAATAGCCTTCACTGGAGGTGAATAACCTCTAAAAAATGAACGTATGAGTTGAATCATGTTTTGATTATGTGAATTTTCTTTGAATCTCTTACAGTTCGATTTTAGCGAAATTGAGATGAAACTATGATTTTCAGCATAACCAAATTGATGTATATCATGATTTCGAAGTAACAATTGTCACCACAAAAAGAATAGTTATGGCGTAATTTTGTTTAAATAGGAAAGAATTTATGATTGTTGAACAAATCTATACCGGATGCCTGGCTCAGGGGGCATATTATATTCAATCAGAAAACGAAGTCGTTATCATTGACCCATTACGTGAGGTTGCTCCATATATTGAGCGTGCAAAAAAAGGGAAAGCGAATATAAAGTATGTTTTCGAAACTCATTTTCATGCGGACTTTGTAAGTGGCCATCTAGACTTAGCCGCAAAATGTGGAGCCGAAATTGTTTTTGGCCCAACTGCTCAACCTGCTTTTAAGGCACATGTTGCAAAAGACGGAGAGGAATTTAAGATAGGGAAGATACGATTGAAAGTTCTACATACTCCCGGTCATACCATGGAAAGTGCTTGTTTTCTTTTAATTGATGAGGATGGTATTGAACGAATATTATTTAGCGGTGATACCTTGTTTATCGGGGATGTCGGCCGACCTGATTTGGCACAGAAAGCAGCAAATATGACACGCGAAGAATTAGCAGGTCTTTTGTATGAATCATTGAAAAATAAAATTATGCCTTTGAAGGACGATATCATTGTTTATCCTGCTCATGGCGCAGGGAGTGCTTGCGGAAAAAATTTAAGCAAAGAAACTTTTGATACATTAGGGCATCAGAAAAAAACAAATTATGCTTTAAACGCAGATTTGACAAAAGAGAAATTTATTGCGCAAGTGACTGATGGGTTAATGCCTCCTCCCGGATATTTTCCTTTTAATGTAGGATTAAACAAGAGTGGTTACGAAAGTTTTGATACTGTTTTAGCCAGAGGAATGAAGGCATTAACTCCGGATAATTTCGAGTTAATTACGGAAGCGGAAACTGCTTTGGTATTGGATACTCGTCATCAAAAGAATTTTATTAAAGAACATATAGCAGGATCAATTTTTATAGGTATCGAAGGAGATTTTGCTCCATGGACAGGTGCTTTGATTCCCAGAATAGATCAAAAAATTTTAATTATTACGGATATTGGCAATGAAGAAGAAGTTGTTACACGATTAGCAAGAGTCGGCTATGATAATTGCATAGGTTTTTTAGCAGGTGGAATTCAAGCTTGGAAAGATACAGAAAGAAAGATAGTGACAATGGAATCAATTTATATTG
>CAYHCU010000170.1:0-6820 GCA_964355035.1 uncultured Flavobacteriales bacterium
TAAAAAGATGATTTTTATATTCATAGCTAATGCAGTATGCATCTCGTCGCCTTACACTCCTCCTCCTCCTCCAAATAGTGCGACCACAGTGTCATCTCGCAGAGAACCCGTCGCTCGCTAAGAACGGCGGCTCGCTGAAACCAATTTGAATTCACTCATAAATGTGAATAATTAGCCATTTCTGCCATTTTTCATACCTCACTCTTTCGTACATTCGGCTTTTAATAAATTATGTCAAAAGCAAGCATACCAAAAGGTACACGGGATTTCTCGCCGGTACAAATGCGCCAACGGAATTTCATCTTCGATACCATTCGAGCTATTTTTGTTCGATATGGTTTTGAGCAGATTGAAACTCCTTCGATGGAAAATCTGTCGACGTTGGAAGGTAAGTACGGTGAAGAGGGTGATAAATTGCTATTTCGTATTCTGAATTCCGGTGAAGTTGTTGATCAGATAAGAAAAGCGAATGGTAATGTTTCAATAAACGATATTGCTGAGAAAGGACTTCGATATGATTTAACAGTTCCTTTCGCGCGTTATGTTGTCATGAATCAGAATGAGATATCATTTCCATTCAAGAGATTTCAAATTCAACCGGTGTGGCGCGCTGATCGGCCACAGAAAGGTCGCTATCGTGAATTTTATCAGTGTGATGTTGATGTCATCGGTTCTGATTCTCTTCTCAATGAAATCGAACTAATCTCAATTATAAGTGATGTTTTTGAAAATTTGAATTTTGGCGTTACAATAAAATTGAACAACAGAAAAATTCTTGCCGGAATTGCTGAATTGATCGGAGCTCCGGAAAAGATCATCGATATTACTGTTGCAATTGACAAACTGGATAAAATCGGTCTCGAAAAAGTAATCGATGAATTGAAAAGCAAAGGCATCACGGAAGACGCTATTGCTATTTTAAAACCAATCATTGAATTGAAAGGTTCAAATGCAGAAAAAATAAAGGTGCTTTCATCTGTGTTGGAGAATTCTGAAATCGGCAGAAAAGGAATTGATGAATTAAATAAAATTCTTGCAGGTTCGAAAAATCTTTCAGCAACTTGCGAATTGGAAATTGATATTACTCTTGCCAGAGGATTGAATTATTACACCGGTGCCATCATCGAAGTGAAAACAAATGACAAGCGTTCTTCATTCACCGGAAGTATTTGCGGTGGTGGAAGGTACGATGATCTTACAGGAATTTTTGGTTTGCCAAATATGTCGGGAGTAGGAATTTCCTTCGGTGCTGATCGCATTTACGATGTGCTAGAAGAAATCAATGCTTTTCCTGATTTTAGTAATGTATCAACTCGTTTGCTATTTGTTAATTTTGGTGATGCAGAAGCGGAATATTGTTCTGCGCTTGCTCATCAGCTTCGTAAGCTAAACATCAATACGGAAGTTTATCCTGATGCAGCCAAAATGAAAAAACAAATGACTTATGCTGACAAAAAAAATATTCCCTTTGTAGCACTTGTTGGCTCAGATGAAATGAATTCGGGAATTCTTACAATAAAAAACATGCAAAGTGGTGAACAACTTAAATTAAATGTTCAGGAATTAATTAAAGTGATATCTGCGTAAAAATTGAAATGAAATAAAATTATGGCTCAAGCTCAATATAAAATAGGGAATAAAGAACTTTCAATTAATGAGATTGAAGATATCATTTTCGAAAATAAAAAATTGGTTCTTTCGGAAGATGCGAAAAACAGGATTGTAAAATGCAGAAAGTATCTTGATCGAAAAATGAAAGAGTATAGTGAGCCAATCTATGGAATCAATACCGGTTTTGGTGCATTGTATAACAAATCAGTAGCGGAAAATGATTTAGGAAAATTACAGAGAAATCTTATGGTCTCTCATGCTTGTGGAACAGGTGAACCGGTGCCTGCAGAAATAGTGCGATTGATGCTGCTGCTAAAAATCCAAGGTTTATCCTATGGAAATTCCGGCGTTCAGTTAGCAACGGTAGAGCGCCTGGTTGATTTTTTTAATAAAGATATTTATCCGATTGTATATCAGCAAGGATCGCTTGGAGCATCAGGTGACTTAGCGCCACTTGCTCATCTTTGTTTGCCATTGATAGGAGAAGGAGAAGTATTCTTTGAAGGGAAAATTCAAGCTTCAAAAAATGTATTGAAGAAATTTGGTTGGAAGCCAATTGAACTTCAATCAAAGGAGGGTTTGGCTCTATTAAATGGAACGCAATTTATGTCAGCGTATGGCTTGCATTGTATTATGAATGCATATCAACAGGCATCATTGGCTGACTTCGTTGCTGCGATTTCATTGGATGCTTTTGACGGACGACAAGAACCATTCGATAAATTGGTTCACAAGATCAGACCACATAAAGGTCAGATTGAAGTGGCTGAAAATATGAGAAATATTTTAAAAGGTAGTCAATTGATCAAACGAAGAAAGGATCACGTTCAGGACCCGTATTCGTTTCGTTGTATTCCTCAGGTACATGGTGCTTCTCGTGATGCAATAAATTATGCTGCCGGGGTTATTGTTACTGAAATCAATTCAGTAACAGACAATCCAACTATTTTTCCGGATGACGATAAAATTATTTCAGCGGGTAATTTTCATGGACAACCTTTAGCTTTAGCAATGGATTTTCTGGCCATTGCTCTTGCCGAGCTAGGAAATATTTCTGAACGTCGTACATATCTTTTAATTTCCGGACAAAGAGGGTTGCCACAATTTTTAGCAGGTAATCCGGGGTTGAATTCAGGGTTTATGATTCCGCAATATACAGCTGCCTCAATTGTAAGTCAGAATAAACAATATTGTACACCCGCTTCTGTTGATAGTATTGTTTCAAGTAATGGACAAGAGGATCATGTGAGTATGGGAGCAAATTCTGCTACAAAATTGTTTAAAGTTGTGGAGAATGTTTATACTATTCTGGGAATTGAGTTGATGACTGCCGCTCAGGCTTTGGAATTCAGAAAGCCTATGCAAAGCTCCAGGATGATTGAAGAGTTTGTGTCGGCTTATCGGAAAAAAGTTCCTTTTGTGGAAGAGGATACTGTCATGTATCCATTGATAAAAAATAGTGCAGAGTTCCTTAGGAATTTGTAGATATGCGGGGTTGCTTTTTTATTACAATTAGCAGGATGAAGAAATTATTTCTTTTGTTATTTATTTTTTCAACTTTTGCACTTCACGCGCAATATTCGCGGTTAAGTGGATTGAATTTATCGCATTTTTCTTCACGGCAATTAGAGAATGAGACTGAAATCAAAGAACAGATTCCTTCAAGATATTTTTCGCATCCTGATCTTGGTATATTTCCATATAGCGTTCAAAAGAAGAATTCATTAATTGAATTGATTGATAAAAGAACATCAGACTCTCGCTATTTTATAGAACGAGGCTCCGGGGGTAAAAAATTTATGATCCAAAAATCATTTACGCCAATTAACTATTTGGATGGAAATGGTTGGATGAGGGAGATCAATTACCGTTTAAGTCCAACAACTTCTCCTGAAGTATTTTCCGCAAGTCAACAGCGTTCTCCAATAACGATTGATATTGGTAAACATGAAGTAACTATTTTTTCTAAGTTGAAGAAATTATCCCTTGCCAAGGATATTCGTTTGGTTCACATTGACAATAGTGGTATTGAATCAGAGATTGGGAAAGCAAATTGGTCGAACTATTCGGCGGGAGATGAAGGGATTATTATCTATGATTTTTATCCGAATGTAGATTTGGTGTTTTCTGTTAGAGAAAGTAAAATTGAAACTGATTTTGTAATTAAACAACAACTTAATTTGGGTAATGGTTATTTGGTAATGAAACAAAAATTCTCTTTGTCTAATGATTTGAAATTTACACCATCCAATCAACTTGAACAAAAGGAACACTATATTATAGACACAAAAAATAATTTATATTTTACAATTGAAAAATGTTATGCATTTTCAAATGATGTAAATAATACAGCTTTTCCTTTGACTAACTCGATAGATTCTTCTGGTGAACTAAGCGTTTTTACTCCTGTTGATTGGTTAAATTCACCTTCAACAATTTATCCCGTTGTGATTGATCCTATCGTAACCGCTGCTGATAGTCTTTTAGCTGCTGCCATTATGGGAACAAAATATAGTCCGGTTTGTTGGACGAATAGTTGTGATTATTTTCTGACTGTTCCTTCTCCTGCGAATTCTACAATTACTGACATATCCACGAGTTTTACATTTCAAACGATTGCTGCTTGCAATGGTTCTGATGGTGGATTTAATATTGATTACGCAGCCTGCAGATTTCCTTCTGCTGCACCTGGAGTTCAATGGTGTAATTTGCCCGGTAGTACATTGTGTCAATGGTATAATGTCCCTATACCGGAGTTCAATGCATGCTTCCCTGCTCCAAGTTGTTCTCCACAAAATTTAGATTTCACACTTCATTTTTATCGATGCAATACTGATCCTGATACAAATTGTTCTTTGAATTGTGTTCGCGCTTATGATCCTTGGGTGATGTATGTTTCCGGGCGCACATTGGAAATGACATACTTCACACCAAGCATGCAAATTTGTGGTGGAACGAGCGTTGATTTAATAGCTGTTCCTGAATTTGGTGTGCCACCATATTCGTTTCTATGGAATTTTTCTGCTTCTACAAATGATACCATTAATGTTACTCCTGTTGTTACAAGCTATTACAGCGTGAGTGTTACTGATGCTTGTGGTTCAAATGTGCTTGCTTACGATACAATCTCAGTTGAACCAAATACGAATCCCGGTTTTATAATTAATCCGATTACAGCTTGCGTCAATGAAAACATCACGCTTTCCGGAAATGGAAGTGCTGCTGTTTCTGATTACGATTGGGTAGTTCCCGGGAGCAATATTTCCGGAGGAATTATCAATGATAATCAAACTCCGATATTGCATTATACTTTACCGGGAACATATAATGTGACTTTAAGATTCTTTAATGCAAACTGTTTGTATTTTGATTCTACATTAACCATTGTAATTTCTGCTCAATCTGTTCCTGATGTTATTTTGAACACTTCAATTGGTGGTCCATATTGTCTTGGTGATACACTGCATTTTAATGCAAGTCCTGCAAATGGTGGTATTGCACCGACCTACGATTGGATTGTTGATGGCATTCTTTTGCAAAGCGGTGTTGTGGACACTTTTTCAACTGCGCAATTAGTAAATGGATCAATTGTTCAGGTTGTTTTGCATTCGAATTCATTGTGTGTTACTTCTTCTACCGATACTGCTTCAACATTTATTGCGCTGAATTCTGCTGTTGTTCCTGATGTTACTATTCAGCCTGATACAGGAGTTTGTCCCGGTTCTCCTGTTACATTTACAGTAGCATCTAATAATTCCGGCGCAACACCTTCTTATCAATGGTATGTGAATGGAATTGTAATTGGCGGAGCAACTACAACTTCGTTTTCAACAATAATAAATGCCGGTGATTCATTGATTACAGTACAAATGAATTCATCGTTACGGTGCGTTGTTAGTCCGCTTGCTGTGGACACATCTCTTGTTGTTCAATTACAAAATTTGAGTCCTGCAATTATTCTTTCTTTTGATGTTACTGCGGGATTATGTTCAGGCGATACTGTTCACTTTATTGCTTCTTCGGATTTCGGCGGTAGCACTCCATTATTTCAGTGGTTTGTAAATGGAGTTTCATCATCTGCAGCAACAGGCGACTCAACCTATGATTTTGTCATTGGAATTTCAGCAGATTCAATCAGTGTTCAGCTTTCATCAAGCTATGCTTGTTTGGTAAACAATACAGCTAACGATTATGAAATTGTTCAAGGAATAATTTCACTTTTGCCTTCTGTAACTATTGCTACGAATCCTTCTGTTGTTTGTGTAGGTAATCCACTAAATTTTATTGCACAGCCACATTATGGCGGTGTAAGTCCGACATTTGATTGGTATCTTAATGGTCAAAATGGTGGTAGTAATGATATTTATTCGCCGGGAGTTTTGGATAATGGCGACAGTGTTAGTGTTACTATGAATTCAAGTGTGCCTTGTGCAATTCAATCTCAAGTCAACAATTCGTTTATTGTCAATAATCTTCCATCCCCAATTGCCAATTTTTCATATGTCAATCCGGCTCCGGGTTCTTTTTTAAATCAGGTAAGTTTTTTGAATACATCAATAGATGCAAATTCATGGGTCTGGTACTTTACAGCTGATTCGGATACATCCTTTACGAGAAACCCAATTCATATTTTCCCCGGTCAAGGAACCTATGAAGTAACATTGGTTGTTGGAAATAATTTCGGATGTTTTGATTCTATTACTTATAATGTAATTGTTCAGGAAGATATTGCTGTTTATGTTCCTCGGGCTTTCACTCCGAACGGTGATAACATCAATGAGGTTTTTCAGCCGATTGGAGCAAGTCTGAATGAGTATGAATTTAATATTTTCAATCGTTGGGGTGAAATTATTTTTACCGGAAACGAAAAAAAACCATGGCCCGGAACGGTTAAAGATTCTGCTGTTCCTGCTCCGGAAGGAGTATATGTTTATCATTTAGAAGCAAAAGGTCTTGAGTTGGAAGAGCGAATTGTGAATGGAAGAGTGACGTTGATTCGGTAGGGATTATTTTTTATTAGTTCAATAATAAAATCATTAAAAGTTGGAGAGAGATTTAATTTGTGAGAGCGTTTAAATATTTCGTATTCGCTATTAAAGGTGAATCCAAATTGGTTTCAGTGAGCTGTCGTTCGTAGAAAACGACGAGTTCTCTACGAGATGACACAATGGTCGCATTAATGGGAGGAGGAGTAGCGTAAGGCGACGAG
>CAYHCU010000171.1:0-6794 GCA_964355035.1 uncultured Flavobacteriales bacterium
AATTCCATCGGACAACGAACACCTTTTGGAATATAGCAGAATGAACCATCACTAAAAACGGCGGAGTTCAAAGCAGCATAAAAATTATCAGTCGGTGGAACAACAGAGCCTAAATATTTTTTGATAAGATCAGGGTGATCATGAACAGCTTCGCTGAAAGAGCAGAAGATAATTCCCAATTCAGCGAGAGCGCCACGAAAAGTTGTTTTAACTGAGACGCTATCGATGACAGCATCGACAGCGACGCCGGTTAAACGTTTTTGTTCTTCGAGAGAAATTCCGAGTTTATCAAACGTTGCTCTTATTTCCGGATCCACTTCATCGAGACTATTGAGAACAATTTTTTGTTTTGGTGCAGAGTAATAAATGATCTCTTGAAAATTAATTTCCGGGTAATGAACATTCGGCCATTTCGGCTCCTTCATAGTAAGCCAATGACGATATGCTTTCAACCGCCATTCGAGTAGCCATTCCGGTTCATTTTTTTTTGCAGAGATAAAACGAACGATATCTTCGCTCAGACCTTTCGGTGCATTGTCCGATTCGAAGTCACTGACAAAGCCGTACTTATATTCGCTTTGCGTAACGTCATCGATTATTTTCAGATTCTCACTCATTCTTTGTTTTACTGTTAAAAAGAGAGCAGCGGGCCACTATCTTTATTAAGACTTAATCTAATTAAGAAATTCAGGCAAAAAAAATTACACTGAAAAACTTTCGCCACAACCGCAAGTACGGGAAGCATTCGGGTTGACAAATGAAAATCCTTTTCCATTCAGTCCGTCCGAAAAATCCAGTTCAGTACCGATGAGGTATAAGAAACTTTTTTTATCGCAAACGATCTTAATTCCTTTATCTTCAAATACTTTGTCATCCGGATTTTGAACATTATCAAATTCCAATTTGTAAGTAAGTCCCGAACAGCCTCCGCCTTCCACTCCAACTCTTATAAATGAGTCGACCGGTTTGCTGTCGTTTTTTATTAATTCAAGCGCTTTTGTTTTCGCGCGTTCCGTTACCGTAATCATGTTTTTCCTTTCTGCTTAGTAATCTACCGCAAAGATAGAGGATAAAGCTGGGGTTTACAACCTTTTGGGGAGGTTTGACTAATTGATTAACAAGGCTTTAAGGAAAAAGGAGGTTATTTTTAGGGGGAATTAGGGGGATAATGTGAGAGAAGAGAAAGCCGGATAAGCGAAAGTTTTATAATTTTTTTACCTCTGATTACGAAGAATCGAATGCGGACTTTATTTTTTGAAGCATTATATGACTTATTCCGCAAACCAAAATATACGTGCTTTTTTATATACCATTGTCTGCCCAAAAACTATACTCTATAATTTTAGTTTTAGAAAAAAATGACAGGGGGAACTATTTAATAAAATAGTTCTATTTGAAAGGCTAATAGGTTATGATTTATATTAACAACTTGACGAGCCATGAGCAATACTAAAGAAAAAACACTCAACATTCTTCCGAAAACAATTTCAAGAAAAACATGGGTGCCTTTTACAATTCTAATTATTGGAATCGTTTTAAGTATTACAGCAGCTATTTACACGAAAAAAGATTTAGAGAATATATCGAAGCGTGAATTCTCTTTGGTGTGTGATGAAATAAAAGCTAAAATACATTCAAGACTACATGCGCACGCTCAACTTTTACGAAGTGGTACATCATTTTTTGCAGCAGCTGATTCAGTTTCAAGAAAAGATTGGCAAGTATTTATCGAAAATTCTGAGCTAAATAAAAATTTACCGGGTATTCAGGGTGTTGGTTTTTCACTCATTATTAAAAAGGCAGAGTTACAAAAACATATCCGAAATATTAGAGCAGAGGGTTTCCCTAATTATAAAGTTTACCCTTCAGGGGAAAGAGACATATATACATCAATCATTTTTCTTGAACCGTTTTCCGGTAAAAATCTACGTGCTTTTGGCTATGATATGTATTCAGAACCAACCAGAAGAAAAGCAATGACACAAGCCTGTGACCATGATATTGCAGCACTTTCGGGAAAAGTTGTTCTGGTACAAGAAGCCGAAAAAAAACCACAGGCGGGTACTTTAATGTATGTTCCGGTTTACCGAAACGATCTGCCAGCTAACACAATTAAAGAACGACGTGCGGCCATTTTGGGTTGGGTTTATAGTCCTTATCGCATGAATGATTTAATGCAAGGCATTTTAGGACCATGGAATAAAAGAGATCACAATAGCATTCTTTTACAGATTTATGATAATGACAACACTTCTCAAAATTCATTATTATTCGAAAGTCGAGGAAAAGATACACTAACTCATAATGAATCATCAGCTCATTCAATTACAACTCCAATCATTTTTAATGAAAAAAAATGGACTTTGCGGTTCTCGCGTTTAAGTGAGCCACTTTTTTATTTTGAAAGAGAAGTACTAATAGTTTTATTCAGCGGTTTGACAATAAGTTTTTTGCTGTTTTATTTATTACAAGCATTCTTTCATTTGCATATTAAGGCAAGGCAAATAGCAGAAAAATTAACATCAAGAATTAAAGAAAGCGAAGCAAATTTTATAAATCTTGCCAACTCAGGAATTACATTAGTTTGGAAATCAGGTTTAGATAAAGAATGTTACTATTTCAATGAAGTGTGGCTGGAATTCACAGGGCGGACAATTGAACAAGAAAGAGGAAACGGTTGGGCAGAAGGTGTTCATCCTGATGACTTACAAAGATGTTTAGATATTTATATTAGCGCTTTTGATAAACGAGACAAATTCAGCATGGATTATCGCTTGCGGCATTTTGACGGTGAATATCGTTGGATTGTTGATGATGGTTGCCCAATTTACGGTAGCAAAAATGAATTCATTGGATATGTTGGTCAATGCTATGACATCACTGAAAGGAAACTGTTAGAAGCTTCGTTGAAAGAAAAAAATGCAAAAATTGAACTGCAAAATGAAGAACTGCAAAAACTCAATTCTGTTAAAGATAAGTTCTTCTCCATCATTGCCCATGACCTAAAAAGTCCTCTTAATGCAATCATGAGTTTTAGCGAAATGTTAATAGAACAAATTAATGAAAAAGACTATGAAGAGATTGAAAAGCACGCCGATTTCATTCAACAATCAACAAAGCGAACCATCGATTTACTGATGAACTTGCTGGAATGGACGAAATCACAGACCGGCAGAATAGAATTCAATCCGGAACTTTTCGAAATTGCGGCCTTCATAAATAAAACAACACTTATATATGATGATATAGCCGGACAAAAATCAATCACCATTAAAAAAGTGCTACCGGAGAGTAAACTAATCTTTGCTGATAAAGCTATGATCAGCACTATACTCCGAAACTTAATTTCAAATGCCATAAAATTTACGATGCCCGGTGGTGAGATTATTGTATCAGCATCGGAGAAACAAAACGAGATTCTTTTTTCGGTAAAAGATACAGGTGTTGGAATAACAAAAAACAGTATAGAAAAATTATTCAGGTTAGATCAAAGTTTCTCAACCAGCGGAACCAATAAAGAAAAAGGAACAGGATTAGGCTTGATTCTGTCTAAAGAGTTTGTTGAAAAGCAGAACGGTAAAATTTGGGTTGAAAGCGAAGAGAAAATTGGCTCTACATTTTATTTCAGTTTGCCGTACGGTATGGAAAATAGTCCAGCGTGATTTTGTGAAATGGATACGGAAAGAAATTAGTATGGTAAAAATAAAACGATTTTGTTCGCATTTATTGAATGTAAAAGCTCGATAATTTATTGAACTTTGCGTCATGATTCAATCAATAAATATTTATTTGTTTTGTGTTCCATTATTAGTTAACTTTACATTTTGAAAGAAGTAAGACAAATTCTCTTCTACAAAAATTATTTTTCGGATTTCTTCAACGAACAAACTGAAAAGGTGAAAGACAAAATAGACTATGTGCTATTTGTCATTACCGTTGCAGACAGAATTCCCATCAAATTCTTCAAGCATATTGAAGGGACTGCAGGATTATATGAAATCAGGGTAGAAATGAACGGAAATATTTATCGACTATTTTGTTGTTTCGACAATGGAAATGTTGTTGTGCTTTTCAATGGATTCCGAAAAAAATCTCAAAAAACGCCATCGGCAGAAATTGACAAAGCGTTAAAAATCATGAATAAATATTTTGCTGAACAACTTAAAAACAAACCGAAATGAAAAGTAAAACAAAAAATATTGTACGCAAAAAACTAACTTCATATGATGATCACCTTGACAAACGATATGGGCCAATTGGTTCTATTAAAAGAACCAACTTTGAAATTAAAGCTAAAGCCTTTGCAATTGGAGAAGTAATAAAAGAAGAAAGACGTTTGGCGAATATGACTCAAGAACAACTAGCAGACAAAACAGGAACGAAAAAAAGTTTTATTTCAAGAATTGAAAATGGCCATAGTGATATACAGCTTTCCACACTTTATAAACTATTAGAATTTGGACTTGGTCGTAAAATAACATTGAATATCCGGTAGTGAAATAATGCTACAATGCTTCCGATGAAGTAACGCACAAAGACTATACATTTCAATTTTGAAATAAACTTAAAATTGGAATTTATTTAAAATATATTTAAAACATTTTGACATAATCAATAATTTCGCCTATATTTGTTATAATACTTTAAATATAATTAAAATTTAGTATTATGACAAAAAATGAAATCGGCCAAAAAATAAAGGAAAGAAGAAAGACAATGTCATTGTCGCAAAGCCGGCTTGCAAACTATACAGGTTTGTCAGTTGTCACTTTATCACAGATAGAAAATGGAAAAGCAAACCCGTCATTGGATACATTAAGTGAGATTTTTCATTTCTTGAATCTTGAAATATTAGTTGTACTAAAAAATATGGTAAATGAAACTAAGGGTAATATTTAAAGCGAAAAACTTTGCAGGTTTTCTCTGGAGAGATGAAAACGGATATCATTTTGAGTATGATGATGAATTTATTTCAAACGAAAAAACTTTTCCTATATCGGTGAATATGCCTAAATCTCAAAAAAGATTTAATTCAAAAATCTTGTTTGCAAATTTTCAATCAATGCTCAGTGAAGGATTCAATAGGGAATTACAATGTAAAGCATTAGGTATTGATCCTATTGATGATTGGAGTCTGCTAATGTACACGTGCGAAAAAAACACAATTGGTGCAATTACAATTACTAAATCAGATGAATGATGGCCAACTGTAACGGATGTTTAAAGGAGAACATTGACGGGTTTTGCGCAGCCTGTGAAACTAAATTATTTGACAGATCAAAAGTTCCCATACAGCTTGAATTTAATTGGAATGATATTCAAGATAAAATTATAGGACAACCTTCAGGATTTAGCATTTCAGGAGTTCAACCAAAAGGATTTATTGGAAGAGATAAAAATAATCTCTTAGCTCCTAATAGGGATATTGAATCAATGTACATTATTAAGCCGTTTTTAGATTCCAGGAGAACTTTATATTTTGACTCTCCTGCAAATGAACATTTGACGATGACAATGGCCGACCAATTGTTCAATATCTCAACAGCAAAATGCGCATTTGTCAAATTTGCTAATGGGGAGCCGGCCTATCTCACGAGAAGATTTGATAGAGATAAAGAAAGAAACATACTACGTCAGGAAGATTTTGTTTCAATATTAAATGCAGCTCCAAGCACAAACGACCATGGACTTTATAAGTACAATTCGTTCACTTACGAAGATGTCGGATATCGACTTAATCCTTCAGACCAGATTAGCTTCATCAGAATTCTTGTTTTCAATTTCCTTACAGGTAATGGGGATGTTCACTTAAAAAATCTTTCACTTTTGGAATCATCTGATGGCGATATGTTGCTTTCTCCCTCTTATGATTTGATGAATACAAAACTACACATCAATGACCCCAAAGTAGCAATGAACCTATTTAAAGAAATGGAGAGAACGAAACAAAATTTACTAACTGCGACATACGATTACAAAATTAGAGACTTCCTTGAATTAGGAAAAAGATTAGGGGTAAAAGACAGAATACTACTAACAATAGATAAAGAATTTCGTGTAGCTAAAATAGACATGTCATTACTTATTGATAAATCTTTTCTATCTGATGAAGGGAAATTAAAGTATAAAGAAGTGGTAGAGATTCACCATAACCAATTGTTTATTCCTTAGCAGAACTTTTCAATTCAGGATTTGCCTTATTCTACAATGCGCTTTTGGCTAAAGCCGGAGGGTTGTGTATTTCTTAAACCGTCCCTTAAAAGGGACGGCAATAAAAAGGGACGATTAAAATTACCGAGCGACACTATTATTTTTTCAATGTTCGTCCAATCCATTTGTGTGAGTCGATTTGAATGATCTCGCCAATCAGTGATACTCCAAATCCCACCACCACTAGTTCAACACCATTCAAAGCTGGCTGATTTGACGTGGGATGCGACTCCAATGTTAACAAAGCAATTCCTGTGACGGCAAATCCAACAATCATCACTGTGGTGCCTATTTTATATTTCCGGTGACACAAATTTAAATTAGTTTGCACAGAATTCATTTGAAGTTTAATTTGCGAAATTTCGTTTTTTAAAGAATCTATTGCAAGCTGTGATGATTGGCTTTGCGCTTTGCTTGAGGAAATTATTAAACAAAGAAGTGCGACTACAAATATTGTTTTCATTTTTTGGTTTTAGTATTTGTAAATATAGATTAAATTAATAATTGAAGGGAAATTGGCTTGAATAATTAATATCCTGATCAAGAATTGTCCAACAATAAATAAATGCGAAATGACTGCTGAG
>CAYHCU010000172.1:0-6761 GCA_964355035.1 uncultured Flavobacteriales bacterium
GGTATTAAATTTTTATACACTAACTAAATGACATTGACCTGAAGGTGACGGCAATAAAATGAGTCCTGGTTTCATTTCACCAACTCCTAAAAAACAAATAACAATTAAGCTGAACCACCTTACTCCGGCATCAAAACTAATTTCGCATAATTATCAGTCTTAAAATATTGTTCAGCAAATCGAACAAAATCTTTTCCGGTAAGAGAATTCACCCATTCATTATAGGAATCCATCTCATCTAATTTCTCATTATTCTTATCTGCATTAATCATTGCAGACAGCCAGAAAGAATTTTCTTTTAAGGCTACCTCCCGCTCTCTTATGAATGTTTGCTTTACCTTTTCCAGATTTTTTTCATCACAACCTTTTTCTTTCACTTCACTTATAACAACTAATACTGCATCAATAAGTGAATCAACATTTTCAGGTTTGCAATTAAATCCAACCATATTTTCCAATTTTGAAACCGGATAATGACTTGGATTGATCGAACAACTTACACCATAGACTCCACTTTTGTCTTCACGTAAAACTTCCCGAAGTCGAATGTTCAACAATTTATTTAAAGCGTATGCTTCATAACGATTTTTAGGGGTGTAATCAAAATCCATATTCCAACGAAGTGAAACGTAACTCTTCGGTGCAATACCTTTCTTGACAATTTTATCAATTTTACCTTTCTTGGAACGCAAACCTATATCCTTCCAATTCTTAACATTTCCACTTGCAGGAAGATTACCAATATATTTTTGAACATAACTTTTTAATGTATCTAAATCGAAATTTCCGACGAAATAGAAATTGGTGCCGGAAACGTCACCCATTAATTCTTTGTAAATTTCTAAAGCACGCTTTGGATTGATGCTATCCAACAACTCAATAGTCATCGGTTTTGCTGCATAATGATAATTTGCCATCAGATAACCAACTGTATCGCTATATACAGACTGCGGATTTACACTTTTGTTTTTCAATGCGGTTTTACGTGCTTCTAAATATGCAGAATATGCATCATTATCTACTCTTGGCATATTATGATAGCCATAAATTAATTCCATCAAAGTTCCTAAATCTTTCGGAGCGCAGCCACCACTCAAACCTTGCGTTAAACCGCTGATGCTTGGTGAACAACTTACTGTTTTTCCCGAAAGCATTTTATCTAGCATCGTAGCGTCAAATTCGCCAAGTCCGGAAAGATCAATTATAGCATCAGCCGATATAGCTGAATAAAAATCCTTCTGATCAATTGTCGTCCAACCACCCGGACTATAGCTTGAAAAAGTAATTTTATCATTATTAAAATCTGTAGGTTTTGCATTTACAGTTATTCCATTTTTAAATTTCCATTTGGTGATATTGTACTTTTCTATTTTCTCTTCTGATAAAATTGGAACCGGCTTAAGTGCCTCCTCAATAAGCGGCTTTGTACTTACTTTGTCGACGTAAGCAGGAATGTCGGCCTTTTGGACATCCATAAACATGTTCTTTATGTCAATTGCTGTTGGAATAACAAGGCCCTCTTTTTGCGGCGAAGTAATCAACACGAAACAATTCTCACTTCCTGTAAGATAATCTCTCCCGATTTTATTCACCTCTTCCAGTGTAATCTGTTTAATAAACTCATTGTAATATTCATATTCTTTTTCAATTCCAGGAATTGATTCCTGCGTTAAAAAGTTACTTACATATTCACGGGCAAATCCTGAAGAAGGACTTTTATCTCTTTCATTATAACTTTTTTGAATGTTATCCAAAGCGTCTGCCTTTACTCTATCTAATTCTGTTGATGTAAATCCATGCCGACGAATTCTCTCTAGTTCATCAATCACAACCTTGATTCCTACATTGAATTTTGTCTCCGTACAGCGAATACTTACATCAAAGGAACTTTTCGTTCTCACCATTCCGCCAAAACCACCGCCAGCCATTAAAAACGGAGCATCTGCTTTACGACTAATCTCACTGAAACGTGAATTCATCATTGAAGAAAAAAGCTGACGAACAATATCTTCTCTGTAATCTTTTACAAACTTATTGATTTCACGAGGCAACTTATAAAGCAATTCAATACTGGAAGAAGTATTTTCTTTATCAGTCACAGAGGAATACATCATTTCTTTTGAAGAAGGTACATCATATGATTTCCAAACATTCGATGATTTTTTCACCGGAACTTTTGAAAACTGAGCCACCACTTTTTTCTCCATTTCATCAATATTGAAATCGCCCACCGCAACAACTGCCATTAAATCCGGGCGATACCAATCAGCATAGAATGCTTTGATTGCACTTTGAGGAGTGTTTTCAATAACATCTTTTTTACCTATTGGAAGTCTATCAGCATAACGGCTATCGTGAAATAACATCGGCCAATATTGACGACGCATTCGTTCACCTGCTCCTTGTCCGATTCGCCATTCTTCAATTACAACACCTCGTTCCTTTTGTATTTCAAGTGAATCGAAAGCTAAATCATGTGACCAATCCTCAAGAATCTGTAACCCTTTGTCAACAATATCTTCCTTGTCTGTCGGAATCTGAATCATATACACCGTTTCATCAAAACTAGTATATGCATTCAAATGCGGACCGAACTTTGTTCCAACCGATTCAAGGTAATCGATAAGCTCATTCTTTTTGAAATTTTTCGTTCCATTGAAAGCAAGATGCTCCGTCAAATGGGCAATACCCTGCTGATTATCTTCCTCAAAGTTAGAGCCTGCATTGACAGCCAACCGCAATTCTGCGCGCTTTTCAGGCTTAGAATTTTGCCGGATATAGTACCGGATACCATTCGACAAAACACCCGTCCTGATTTTGGGATCAATTGGTATTGGTGCATTTACATCAATTTGAGCCGAACTTACATAAGTTAAACTCCACAAAAAGGCAATTAACATTAACTTCTTCACAGGCGGTATTTTTAGATTGCGGAAAGATAAATGTTTCTTTGAAACCAACCACAGTCCTACTATATTTATCGGATGAATAAATTACTTTTTTTGCTGATATTTTTACTATCTGTTCAAATAAAAGCACAGGAACACAATACATCAAATAAATCATTGTCGTATCCTGACCTAATTGAAGAGTATAAGAAACTCGACAAACAATTCGACCAGGCTTTTCTCATACCTTATGGAAAAACAGACTGCGGTGAGCCTCTTCAACTTTTTGTAATTTCAGGGACTTCCGTTTTTCAGCCTCAACGGTTACATGAGTTAAACAAATGTGTCTTGTTCATTAATAATGGTATTCATCCCGGAGAACCGGATGGAATGGATGCCAGCTTACGTTTTGCGAAAGATTTACTTATGAATCCCAAAAATAACAAGCTACTTGAAGATGTGGTAGTCTGTATTATTCCGGCTTTCAATATCGATGGCGCAATAAATCGAAATTCATTTAGTCGTACTAACCAGGAAGGGCCTGAAGAGTATGGTTTCCGGGCTAATGCCAGGAACCTTGATCTTAACCGTGATTTTATTAAGACGGATGCAGCCAATACAAAATCACTGAAAGTAATATTACAACAATGGAATCCAGATGTATTTGTTGATACGCACGTTTCTGATGGTGCAGATTATCAATATACATTGACGCTTATCAGCACTCAACACAATAAGATGAATCCTATAATGGGGAAATATTTGCATGACAGCTTCACCCCTTCACTTTTTCATTCAATGAAAGAAAAAGGTGATGAAATGTCGCCCTATGTTTCCACACTGTTCGAAGAAGGAATACCAGATAGTGGGATTGTTGCTTTCTTAGAAACGCCCCGGTTTATAACAGGCTACACTGCTTTATATAATTGCTTCTCATTTACTACCGAAACACACATGTTGAAACCCTTTCCCGATAGAGAGAAAAGCACCTATCGATTTCTAAATTGCATTTTTTCTTATTGTCACGATAAAAAAAATGATATTTTAAAAGCCAGAAAAGATGCTTTTGAATATGATTTGAAAATGACAAAATATCCATTTAACTGGGATGTAGATTTATCACAAAAAGAATCCATCGATTTTAAAGGTTATGAAAGTGCTTATATAAAAAGCAATGTTACTAGTGGATTACGACTAAAATATAATCATGACAAACCCTTTACTAAAAAAATTTCCTATTACAATGAATTCATAGCAAGAGATACTTTTCAAATTCCCAAATACTTCTATATTCCTCAAGCATGGAGTAATATAGTTAGAATGTTAGATGGAAACGGCGTAAAAGCAATTCCTGTTCTGAAAGATTCTATCTGCGAGCTAACAACAATTTACATTGTCGATTTTAAAAGCTCTGATTCACCCTATGAAGGTCATTACTTACATCATAGCACAACGACTCAATCGAAAATTGAAAATGTTCCAATAAAAAAAGGAGATTATTTGATCGAAACAAATCAATCTGCAATCCGATTAATTCTTGAAACATTAATACCTTCTTCAGTTGATAGTTATTTCAACTGGGGTTTTTTTGATTCAATTCTTCAACAGAAAGAATGGTTTTCTTCCTACGTGTTTGAGGATATTGCTGAAAAATTGTTGCAAGAAGATGCTTCACTTAAAATTAGTTTTGAAGAATGGAAAAAGAAGAACGTTAAGGAGGATGAATTTAGTCAGCTGTACTTTATTTATTCGCATTCGAAGTACTTTGAGAGTAGCTATCGGAGATATCCTGTCAGGCTCTTGTATTGAGGTGAGTGGTAAGTTGTGAGTAGTAAGTAGAAAAGGTCAAAAAAAATCCGACTCACTTATGTAAGCCGGATTTTGAAGAATTGAACAGTTTTTTTACTCTACAACATCGCCTGTACGAACGTACAAATCTTGTAATTTGCATGATAATTCGCGGATGAGCTCGAGATCATTTTCTGATAGTTGACTATAATCGTCAATGCTTTTAGTCATTTTAGTTTTTGTGGGTTTTAATTGTGGATATTCAATTTCTTTACATAGAAGATGATTGAGTAATCCATCAAAATAACGCTGACGATCTGCCGGCTTTAGTTTCTGAATCAAAGCACGAATGCTTTTTACATGATTTTCAATTTCAATTTCTACGTGTACATGATTGGTTTGATTCTCTACAACTTTCATTTGAGGAAAATCTTTCACCGAAGTGGAGCTAAGTCTGTTGATTTGTTTGCGCATGGGTCTATATTATCTTGTACAGACAATATTACATCACACACAAAAAAGAGTTTAACAATGGCTAGGAAGTTCTTACACTACAATTGTGGCAGCAATCATGACTGAACCTGTCATATTCTTGCTTTTAGGCCAGAAAAACTTAAAGTCTGCTCCTTGCCCAAGTTCGGATTCCAACCAAACCTTACCGCCACAGTCTTCAATAATTTTCTTTACAATGGCTAAACCAACACCCGTACTCTCAACATCATCCCTTCGATTCAAAGTTTGAAAAATTGCAAAAATTCGTTCATGGTACTGAGGTTCAATTCCGGGACCATTATCTTTTATTGAAAAAGTATAGCCTTCCGGAGTCTCAAATGAAGAGACAATTATCTTTATTACCTTTTTATCGTTGTATTTAATTGCATTTCCCAACAAATTGCTGAAAACCTGCGATAAGCGTGTTCGATCAGAAATAATAATAGGTAGCTGATTACTTATGGTTAACTCCAGATTTGAAGGCTTTCCTATAAAATCCAACATCTCCTTTACTAGTGCATTTACATCTATATTTTCATCTTCCCCTCGTCGTCGGTCAGCGCGTGAATAATCAAGAATGGCATTAATTAAATCTTCCATCCTGTTTACACGCTGTTTAATCATGTCAAAGTTGGTTCTTACTTCTTTTGACATTTGATCTCCTGCATCTTCTTCGATCCACCCGGTTAGACTGCCTATAGCCCGCAATGGAGCTTTCAAATCATGAGACACAATTGAGGCGAACTTATCCAGCTCTTTGTTCGATTTTTCGAGAGAAGCGGTATATTCCTTTAGTTTCTCGTTACTTCGTATCAATTCATCTTTTTGAGCTGATATTTTCTCGATAATAACGTTTTTTCCACTATTCAGATAATTTGATTGAGCTGCAACTAGTATTAATCCAAAAAGAAAAGTGGTCAAAGCATCTTGATGAATCAAATCGATTTTCCCATCGAATAAACTATAATTGGTCAGATTGGTAAACTCAGATATAAAATAAAAATATACCACGTTGGCAATTGCAATCCACGTAAACAACTTGCCTCCACGAGTTCCCAGCAACATAAACCCTGTTAAGATAATAACGCATAAATAAATGTTTCCTGTATTTAAGATGCCGCCTGCAGTATAGGCTTGAGTATGAACAACTAAAAAACAGGAGGAAACTAAAATCGAATATGCAAGAGGTAATTTTTGAACTACTTTAACCATGAAAAAGTTGATGATTATCAAAGCTGATAAACCATATAACAAAATCCCGGTAAAACTTGCTGTTTCGAAACTTACGCCTACTTGAAAAGCCGTAACCATGCTGGCAATGAAAGCTGTAAACGATCCTATTCGAAAAAGAGTAAATCGTTGTCTTGCCATCAGATCTTCGAAAGGGATCTGTTCATACATGTATTGGCGAAACAATCTACTTAAAAGCAGCTTCATGGTGTATTTCTGATGTTAATTGAGTTGAATACGCAAATCACAGTCTTTAAGATTCCAAACTGTAATGTTCGCTGATAATATTACCAATTTTTACTTCAAATTAATTAAAAAATAATGAAAATTAATTGATTTTACTGTTTTTTAATGAAAAATAAA
>CAYHCU010000173.1:0-6754 GCA_964355035.1 uncultured Flavobacteriales bacterium
GTGCCGCAAAAGCATCTTTTCTCCCATTTGTAATTAAAAATTTTAAGGCTGCTAAAAGGTCAAAAACCCTCCTTTTTAGAAGTATTGATGTTTTTTGGGAACCACCATTTTTGTAAATCATCAATAGGTTGTTCCTGAAATTTAAATAAGTTTTTCTTGGATTATTCTTAGGCAAGGTCCCCCCGCCAACGTGATAAACGACTGACTTTCCACAATAGTAAACTTTGTATCCGGCAGTTTGCATTCGCCAGCAAAGATCAATTTCTTCCATGTGTGCGAAAAACTGGGTGTCTAAACCGCCTAATTTTCGATACAAATCAGAACGGACGAACATGCAAGCACCTGTTGCCCAAAATACAGGAATGGTGTCGTCGTATTGATGTTCATCTTTTTCAATATCATTGAAAATTCTTCCACGACAAAATGGGTATCCCAAATAATCAATATAGCCGCCGCCCGCACCTGCATACTCAAAACTGGTCTTGTCGTAGTAATTCAAAATTTTTGGTTGACAAGCTCCGATTTCTTTATTAGAGTCCATAAGATCAACAATCGGTTCAATCCAATTAGGTGTTACTTCTACATCGCTATTCAGGAGAACAAAATAGTCTGCTTCAACAAATTGTAACGCTTCATTGTACCCGCCTGTAAATCCTTTATTTGAATCGTTTTGAATAATTCGAACTGCAGGAAATTCTTTTTTCAATATTTCAAGTGAGTTGTCGGTGCTACCGTTATCTGCTACAATTATCTGAGCACCTGCACTGTAGCGGATAACATCGGGGAGAAACTGCTGAAGTAATTTTCTGCCATTCCAATTGAGAATGACAACGGCTATCTTTGACTGCATATTTGAATTACTTCCGGATGATGTCCTTTTGTATGGCGTAAAAATAGTAGAAATATGTTAATTCGACACTACTTACCAATCGCTACTTACCATTACCACTTACCGTGGATTTTTAAAATTGTCTTTTGTTTGACTGCCATAGATGTCGTTCGATTTCTCTTGGTCGTAGTCTGTTCCAAATTGTTGCCCCCGTGAGTGTAAATCTAATTCCCATCTCGAATTATATACTTCTCCTTGTGCATCGGAATGCAGAAGCTTGAAATTCCTAGTCACTAATTCAGGGCAATAAAAGACAAATGCACGGTTCGATTGATTTTCCATTTTTACGTAATGCCAAATCTCGTAGGGATAAGCTTCCGGGTCGTCCGGGTATTCATTTCTCGAAGAGGGTGGCCCGTACTGGAGATAAACACGACCTCGATCAGTTTCGTATCCTCGCTTATTTAATGCTGAATAGGAGTTGTTTACTTTCAGGACCTCCAACATATATTCTTCCCATGACCTTTGAGGATCGACAGGATTTCGCTTGGACCAAAAATAGTAAATGAAGCGCTGCATTGATTTTACATCGCGTAATTCCATTTGGTTCTCTGATACCTGAACTTCGCTTTGGCTGGAAAGAGGGTAGAGCACATCAATTAAAAAAGTAAGTGTGTCCGGATTGGTAATGTTTGAGACAAATGTATTGGTGATATCTAAATTATCATATTCAATACTTGCTATGGGTTTGCGAATCTGATTCGATCTCTGGAAAAAAGTATGTGAAAAAGCAAGTAACTTATTTTCTTTACTAATTACTTCAATGTTTACATCGTAATTTCCGCTCGGCAAATTCTCAATTGGAAATTCGGCAAGTATGACATTCACTTTTTGAGCCTTTTGTTTTTTTAGAACTAATAAGTCTTCAAGAATCTGATCATTGTTGCTGTTCGAAATGTAATAACGTACAATAAAAACATCGTTATTCGTAGTTAGTGTATTATAAATTTCTCCATAGAAGCGTATCTTATCCACGCTTTTCGAATAAAAATTAGTTGCAAACGGAATTAAATCATAACCGTTCTTGCTATAAATAGTTGCTTCCTTTGTGGGTATAAATGATTCCAATAACTCTATATCAGAAATGCCAACTTTCTCTTTTACAAAGTTGAGTTTAATGTCTTGACTGAGTTTTAATTCCTTTTCAGCCGAGTTGAAATCTTTCAACGTCAATTCAATTTTGTAATTTCCGTTAGGCAGACTAATTCTCTGTTGATTAATAAAATCCGGGATTAACGTGTCGGTTGCTACTATCTCCGGACTGAGTAAATTGTATTTTTCAAAATGAACGATTGAATCTCCTGATTTGAATACCCACGTTACTTCAATTTTACTTTGTAATTTCCCATTCTTTAAGGGAACAATTATTGAACTGTTTCCAACTATCTTTAAGTAGGTTTCAATATATGGTAAACCTTCCGGCTGGTCGAAAGTACCATATGCCATAAAAGCTGTCAATTGAGCATGACTTAATTGAAGTCCTGATAATGAAATGAATAGAAGGATGAATAACCGTTTCATACGTTTGTTTTTTAATCTTAACTTCGTTGCCGAAGGTTTGATAAAGTTACTTAAAATTCGGTTCATAGTATTGTCTAAGATTGTATTTTTAGGAACTTTAACAAACAAATGACAAAGACTAGTGCAGATGAATTTATTTGTGCTTTTTTGAGCATTATTCAAAGAGAAAAATATTCACAGGAGATAGAAATCAATGATTCATATAGTACTCTTTATTATTTTTTCTTTGAGCGTAATTGTGGTTTTCTATTCCTACGTTCTGTTTCCACTTATTCTGAAAATTTTAGCTTCAAATAAATCATTTAAGTTTACTCAGGGAAATACTCTTTCAGGAATATCTGTTTTAATTTCAGTTTTCAATGAGGAAAGTGTCATCCATGAAAAAATTCTATCAGTATTAGCCTCAGATTATCCCTCTGATAAAATCGAAATATTACTAGGCTCAGATTGCTCAACGGATAAAACGACTCAAATTATTCGCGAATTGATGACGAAGGAATCAAGGATTAGATTATTTGATTTTAAGATTCGAAGAGGAAAGCCATCTGTCATTAACGATTTGATTCTTGAAGCGAAGTTTCCTTTTGTGATTCTTACTGATGCAAATGTCTATTTTGAAAAAAGCGCAATTAAAAACCTTCAACAACATTTTAATGATTTAAGCGTCGGTCTCGTTGGAGCTAACATCTTAAATGTGGGAATGCGATTGGATGGAATATCTAACCAAGAGAAATCGTATGTTGAACGTGAAAATCTCATTAAGTACAATGAAGGTTTAATCTGGGGAACAATGATGGGCCCTTTCGGTGGTTGTTATATGATTCGAAAGGAACTCTATGAAAAAGTGCCACAAGAATCACTCGTTGATGATTTTTTTATTTCAATGAAAATTCTTGAAAAAAAATTCAAGTGCAGAAATGAATTGAAAGCGATTTGTTACGAAGATGTTCCAAATGAAATGGAGGAGGAATTTAGAAGGAAGGCTCGCATTTCTGCCGGCAATTTTCAGAATCTTTTCCAGTTCAAACATTTTCTTTTGAACCCGTTTACTGCTATAGGTTTTTGTTTCATAAGCCATAAATTAATTCGGTGGATTACACCTATATTTATTTTCTCTTCTTTGTTATGCTTGTTTTTTTTAATTCCGGTAAACTTTATTTTTGCAGTGCTTTTTTGTGGCGAGCTGCTATTGCTTTTGTCTCCGTTAGTAGATGTTTTTTTAAGAAAAGTAGGACTCCATTTCAAACTTGTCCGATTCGTTGCTTATTTTTCATATATGAATTTAGCTTTGATTAAAGGCTTTTTTGATTTTTGTCGAGGAATTAAAAGTGGAGTATGGGTGCCTACGAAAAGAGTATAGGTTCTTTTACAGTATTTTTAAGGACATCAACTCTATATTTGTCATGCAAAATGGGGGTATCTATGAAGAAATTTCCTCTTTGAGCCTAATTCAGAATTGCGACAGACTTTTTTTGCTTCTTACATAACCTTTAAATAAACTCAAAAAACGACAAACCTGTTAAAAGCTGCGCTAGTAGCTAGTTTTAAGCTCACTTGAAACTGTCGTTGTTTGAGTTTCTCCAAGTATTACTTAGCAATAAAAGCACAGATGAAAAAAAGTACACTTAGCGGAATAATTATTTTTATATCTCTTTTTCTGTTTTCCCGACAGAATTTAAGTGCGCAAACTTCAATTGCACCATTAACAAATTACTTGCTTGCTTGTGGAAATCCAACGAATCTATCTGTAAATAATATTACAACTTCTTCTGTTCTTATTTCGTGGTCGGCAGTTTCTACTGCAACAAGTTATACGATTCAATATAGAAGGTCAGGCATAACGACTTGGACATCTTCAACGACTTCAAACACATCAAAAACACTCACTAATTTGAGTAGTTCTTCTACATATGAATTCAAAATTAGATCTACGTGTCCTTCAGGTGCAGGAAGCTATTCTCCGTCCTCACATTTTAGTACTTTGAATTCGTGCCAGAGTCCTTCAGGGTTAGTAGCATCTTCAATTAGTTCTACCACCGAAAATTTAAGTTGGACAAACATCACCGGAATTATGTATTTTAATTTTCGTTATCGAATTTCCGGAACAACTACCTGGACGAATGATTCCTCTCTTACTAATTCTAAAACGGTTTCCGGTTTACTTCCTTCTACAATATATAATTTCCAAGTTCAAACAAGATGCTCAGCCGGAATTTTAAGTCCTTTTGGTTCCACTTCAACTTTCACCACAGCTGTCGCTACTGTTGCTTGTGGAATTCCAAATGTTGCTTTGTTTGGAACAATTAATATTACGTCCTCTTCAGCTAATGTTTATTGGTCTGCAATTTCCGGAGCGGTGAGTTATATTGTTCAATACAGAGTTTATGGTTCAACTTCTTCTTTTTTATCAGTGAACTCAACAACTCCTTCTGCTTCAATAAGCGGTTTAAATGCTACAACTTCCTATGAATTTAAAGTTCAATCGGTATGTTCAAGTGGTAGTAGCGCATTTTCTCAAATTGGTATTTTTACAACTACCGCTGCCTTTACTTGTGGCATTCCTTTAACAGCAACTTTCTCGTCAACTGCAATTACTTCAAATTCTTGTAGTGTAGGATGGGGCTCCGTTTCCGGTGCAGTTGGATATAAAGTTCAGTATAGAGTGAATGGTTCAGGTGCAACCTGGAACTTGGTTTCTGTTACAACAAATTCAGTAACATTGACTGGTTTGTTAGCAACAACTGGTTATGAGTTTCAAGTACAGACAACTTGTTCAACCGGGAGCAGTGCTTTTTCTGCATCAGGAATTTTTACAACAACTGCTCCTTCTTGTGGAGTACCGGATGTTGCTTTCTTTTCTTCAACGAATAAAACCGCAAGTTCATGTACTGTTGGTTGGTCTGCTGTAACCGGCGCGACTGGTTACAATGTGCGTTATAGAGTTAATCTTTCAAGTAATGCTTGGTCAACTGTTAGTTCAACAGCAACATCGATAAATTTAACTTCCTTGTTGGCATCCACTCAATATGAATTTCAAGTGCAAACTCTTTGTGCTGCAGGTACCGGAGCATATTCTGCTTCCGGTGTATTTACAACTACTGCAGTTACGGGATGTGGAACTGCGAGCGGTTTCTCTGCTACAAATATTACTACTACAAGTGCAACACTTAATTGGACAGCTGTGAGTGGTGCGCTGAGTTATTCTGTTCAATATCGTAAGACAGGAACTACAACCTGGATAAGTGGTACATCTTCGGTTAGCTCAATTTCGGTTACCGGACTTCTATCTTCAAATGCCTATGAATTTCAAGTTCAGACTATTTGCGCTTCTAATAGTAGCGCTTATACGGCCTCTTTTGTTTTTACAACAACTGGTACCGGTGCTGCAGTTTTGCCTGTGCCTGATCATATTGTCGTTGTTGTTTTCGAAAATCATTCCTATGCACAGATTATTGGAAATGCAGCAGCTCCTCGCCTTAATGCACTTGCAATAGACCCAATGAGTACACTATTTACGGAATCGTATGGTCTAGTTCATCCGAGTCAACCAAATTACTTACATCTTTTTGCCGGAGGAAATCAAGGCGTGACAACGAATAATATGCCTTCTTCACACTTTACGACCATGAATTTGGCAAAGGCATTGTTAAACGTCGGGAGAACATTCAATTACTATTGCGAAGATCTACCTAGCATTGGTTCTGATGTAGAATTTAATTTAGGCTATGCAAGAAAACACAATGCTTTAGCAAATTGGATGGGAACCGGAACGAATCAAGTTTCAGGATCAATGAATTTGCCTTTCACTTCTTTCCCAACTGATTTCACAACATTACCTACTGTTTCTTTCGTCTCACCGAATTTAGCCAATAGCATGCACGATGGTGTCGGTAATGCCGCAATTACCGTCGGAGATAATTGGTTTTATAGCAGAATTAATGCGTATGCACAATGGGCTAAAACTCACAACAGTTTATTGATTATCACTTTTGATGAAGACGATAACATCAGTTCGAACCATATTGCAACAATTTTTACAGGACAAATGGTAACGCAAGGACAAAATGCAACCGGAATCAGTCATCATAATATTTTAAGAACAATTGAAGACATGTATGGACTTGTTCATTCAGGAAATGCAGCCAATGTGGCTCCAATTCATGGATGCTGGACAAATGGATATAGACTTGCAAATGTTCCTGAGGTTTCATCTGATTTGAGTATGAATGTTTATCCAAATCCTGTTGTAGATAATTTAAGCATTCAGTATACATTAACGCAAAAGGCAATTGTTTCGTTAAGACTCTTTAGTGTTCTTGGAAAATTGATCTCATCAGAGAATTT
>CAYHCU010000174.1:0-6751 GCA_964355035.1 uncultured Flavobacteriales bacterium
TTTCAATAGCAACCATTAAGGTGTGGTGGTACACTCGCTTCAGGAAGGCCGTATTTCTCATTTGGAGCGGATCTGTGACCACAAAAGGCAAAGGACTATCATGGGCAAGGAATCTTCAGCGACGCTTCCTGGCGGCTTATTCTGCAGGTATGATCGTATATGGCAAAAGAGCCGAAAAGTACCTTGAAGGTCTTGGTGTGCCGTCAAAAAAGATATTTACAGCTATAAATACCGTGGATACCGGTTATTTTAGTCAGAAAACGGCAGAATTGAAAGAAAAGCACCCTATTTCGGAAAACAAACATCGACTTTCTTACGTAGGCTATCTAAGTAAACGAAAGAATGTTGAGCAACTGTTGCTTTGCATCCGACAACTAGCGAATGAAAGAAATGACTTTGTTCTTGATATTATCGGCGATGGTGATAACAAAGAAGCGTTGCAACAGCAGGTACAAGAATTAAAGTTGGAAAATTTCGTTCATTTCCCCGGCTTTAAACAAAAAAGTGAGCTGCCGGTATATTTTGCCAAAACAAATGTTTTTCTCTTTCAAACGGGATTTGATATTTGGGGACTGGTATTGAACGAAGCAATGGCTGCAGGACTTCCATGTATTGTTTCTCCCAATGCCGGTGCAGTAGACGATCTTGTGGTAGAAGGCGAAACCGGTTTTGTCATGGATTATAATGACGAAAAAAGTATTGTAGAAAAAATTAATTATTTGCTTGATAATCCTGTCCAAGCAAAAAAAATCGGAGCCAATGCCGCAGCCTTTATACAAAGTAAGGCCGGAGTAAAACAAAGTGCAGAAGGATTTATAAAAGCAATTCTATCAACACAGAATAAGTGATATGACATTTACAGAGTGGAAAGCTTATTGGAAAAAGAGTGATTGGACTAGAAAATGGTTTGCAGTGATTGTTCTGCTTCGACCATTGGCTGACAATTTCTATAAGCTCAAGGAGATTTCTACACTACTGTCTCCTATCTACATTATGGGAGTATTGACTCCTGTCTTAGCAATCGCTGCAATTTTTTCAATGCGAAATAAAACAAATTCAAATCCCGGTGACGAACTTTTTAAAATCTGGGGAATTATTATTTTACTGAATTGTTTTGTTTTATTGATCTCTTTTTATTCACTCGATAACCTTGGAAATTGTATTAAATATCTTACGCCTCCAATCATTTTCTTTTATCTGAGAAAAGCCGTTCGTGATAAAGAGGATCTGCATTTTATCTTGCAGACTTTTTTGTACTCCTGCATTTTCCCTTTCGGAATGATGTTTTTCGAAGTACTCGTTCATCCCCTCACTCCGGAGTTTGCTTCTGCAGGTCGTGGCGGTGGCGCACGTATTCGCGGTGAATATGCCGATAGTATGAATTACGCTTCTTTCCTTGTGGGTTCATTTTTAGTGGTAGGATATTTTTTCCTGGAAGGGATTTATTCGAAAACCAAAAAGAAAAAACTGACTTCAAGTCAGATGATGATGTGGGTTGGAGTTTGTTTAGTTGCTGCCGTATCCTTACGACATGTTTCAACATGGGCAGTTTTTTTAACACTCATCATCTTATTGCTCTTCTTTAATTCCAAAAATTTAAAAGGAATAGTGGTTCTTATTTTTGTGGCTGCTTTTCTCCTTCCTTTCTTTGCAGATACAATCTATAAAAATCAAATTTATCCCCTCATTGCAAAAGAATTTAATGTAATCAATGGTGATCAGGATGTTCAATATGCTTTCAATGGCCGCGTTTCGCGATGGGAAAGATATTTTGAGATTTGGGAGAGAATGCCTGCTATCTCACATTACCTGGGAGTGTCATTCTCCGGTTTTAAACAAACTCCGGTAATGGTGGGTGGAGGTATGCATAACGATTATATCCGAAATCTTTTTCTTACAGGATTCATTGGGACAGGTTGCTACGTATTCTTCTTCTTCTTTGTCCTTTGGCGAAGGAAATTCTTGCGCGGCCCGGAGCAGTTCCTTGTAATTGGTGCAGTCGCCATTGTCATGCTGTATTCCGTCAGTACCTTACCCACAATCTATCCCGGAATTTTCTTTCTGACCTATCCCATCTATTGCTTTGCTTTATTACCGGCAAAGCAATCGTATGCAATTCCGGTTGACCCTCGCCAACGAAGGAAAACTATTCAATCAGAAATTCCTTCTCCGACATGAAAAAACGAATCATGATACTCGGAAAAATTCCGCCTCCTTATATGGGGCCGTCAATTGCAACTCAAATTATTCTCAATTCTTCTTTGAAAAATAAATATGAATTGCTGCATATCGATACACGCGTGAATGATTCACTGAATACAATGGGAAAGTTTTCTCTTCATAAAGTGAGAATGAGTTTTGACATCTGGTTTAAAATGCTTTCAACAATTATTATAAAACGTCCTTCATTAGTAATCATTCCAATCTCGCAATCTACTGCCGGTTATTTAAAGGATTTTGTTTTTATTCTGATTGCCAAACTTACGTTCAGAAAAACATTGGTTCATTTGCGTGGAAGTAATTTTAGAAGTTGGTTGAATTCTTCGTCCATAGTGACAAAATTATTTGTGACACTTTCTTTGAAAATTAATAATGGTGTTATTGTATTGGGAAATAATCTGCGCCCGCTTTTTAACGGTATATTCAGCGAGGATAAAATTTTTGTTTGTCCAAATGGCGGAAATTATGAAATCCCTTCTGCTGCAACTAAATCCGATGAAATTAAAATACTCTACCTGGCAAATCTGCAGCCTTCAAAAGGAATTGAGGACGTTTTATGCGCTATGTTAAAATTAAAAGGCAAAGTGAATGTAAGTTATTCCCTTAGTGTAGTTGGGAATTGGCGTTCAGCTGTGGTTGAAAAATCATGCAAAGAATTAGTGAGAAAATATAACCTGCAAGTATTATTTTTCCCGCCTGCAACCGGAGAAAATAAATTGCAGTACTTAGCAGATGCTGATATCTTTGTTTTTACTCCCAGAGAGCCGGAAGGTCATCCCTGGGTAATTGTAGAAGCAATGGCTGCCGGCTTGCCAATCATTTCTACCGATCAAGGAGCCATTGTGGAAAGTGTAAAGCACAATGTAAATGGATTTATTGTGGCGACGGAAAATCCCGATGAGATTGCCGCACAATTGAAAATATTATTACTCGATTCCGAATTGCGAATGAAAATGGGTAAAGAGTCAAGAATTAGTTATGAAAATCAATTTACCGAAGAGAAAATGGTCGGTAAGTTGACAAAAATAGTTGAAACAGTAATCGCCTGACAAAATGGAACAACTTGTACAAAGTTTAAAAGATGGAACAATGCAACTCCTGCAAGTGCCATTTCCTGCCTTGCAATCAGGTTGTGTGCTGGTGCGCAATCACTATTCTGTTATCAGTACCGGTACAGAAGGAAAATCAGTGAAAGATGCGCGCTTAGGATATGTCGCTAAAGCCAGGGCAAGAAAAGATGAAGTTGGAAAGGTCATGAAGTCAGTTCAGAACTTCGGTTTATTGCCAACATATAAAATGGTGATGAATAAATTGGAGTCACCTTCACCATTAGGTTACAGTTGTGCCGGTGAAATAATCGCCGTCGCTCCTGATGTAAAAGATTTACGTATTGGCGACCTTGTTGCTTGCGGTGGGAACACTGCTGTGCATGCTGAAGTGGTTGCTGTACCCGTTAATCTTTGTGTGAAAATACACAGTGATATCGAACTCCGTGAAGCTGCTTTTGCAACTTTAGGAGCTGTTGCTATGCAGGGAATTCGTCAGGCTGATCTTCGTTTAGGTGAAAATGCTGTTGTAATAGGACTCGGATTGATTGGACAACTGACCATCCAAATGTTGAATGCTTCAGGGATCCGTACAATAGGAATTGATATTGATGAACGAATGGTTCAATTGGCTGCTGCCAATGGTTGTGAATTGTCTATGAATAGAAAATCAGAATCATTAGAAAATGATGTTCTTTCATTTACTGCCGGACATGGTACCGATGCAGTGATTATCACAGCCGGTACTGATTCAACAGATCCCGTCGATCTCGCCGGTAGTTTGTGTCGAAAAAAAGGAAAGGTTATCATCGTTGGTGCAGTGCCGACAGGTTTTAAAAGGCAAAATTATTTCAAGAAGGAATTGGATCTTCGAATGTCATCTTCCTATGGTCCCGGTCGCTACGATCGTGAATATGAAGAGGAAGGAATCGATTATCCGTATGCCTATGTTCGTTGGACTGAAAACAGAAATATGGAAGCGTTTATTGAATTGCTTCGAAAGAAAAAATTGAACATCGCCGGTTTAATCACCCATGAATATACTTTTGACAAAGCTAACGAAGCGTATAAAATTATTGTTGAAAAAACAGAACCATTTACCGGTATGGTTTTGAAATACGATGCGAAGAAAGAAATTTTATCTTCCATTAAATTATCAGACCGTACCTATTCAAAATCTCAGCCGGTGGTTGGTTTCATTGGTGCGGGATCTTTCGCGCAGAATTATCTTTTGCCGTCAATCAAAGACAAAGCGCAACTGGCCATTGTTGCCACTGCTCGGCCAAATAATGCACGTCACATAGCAGATAAATATGGATTTGCTTCTTGTACAGGCAATGCAACAGAAGTTTTTGCTGATAAAAATGTAAACACTGTTTTTATAGCAACACGACACGACACGCATGCGCAGTATGTAATTGAGGCGATGAATAACAATAAAAATGTTTTTGTTGAAAAGCCATTGTGTTTGACATTAGATGATTTGCATGAAATTAAATCACTGTATGAATCAAAGAATATTCAGTTAATGCTTGGTTTTAACCGACGGTTTTCTCCTTACATGGATACTCTGAAGTCTTTTATGTCTCAGTCTGCAAAAAAAGAAAAGTCTACAGCTGTTTCAATAAATTATCGCATCAACGCAGGTGTCATTGCTGCTGACCATTGGGTTCACGACCCTTCCATCGGCGGAGGACGGATCTTAGGCGAAGTTTGTCATTTTATTGATCTGTGTACATTCATTGCTGAATCCAAAGTAATTGGAATCTCTGCGAATGTGCTTCAGACATCTGAAGATAAAACAGACACGTTGAATATTAGCATGTCTTTTGAAAATGGAAGCATTGCCAACATTAGTTATTTTTCGAACGGACAAAAAGACCTTCCGAAGGAAAGACTCGAAGTGTTTTCAGGAAGTCTCGTTGCTGTCATTGATGATTTTAAATCAATTACTACCTATGGGAAAAGTGTCAATGAAAAAAGCGGTAAGCAAGATAAAGGTCATGCAAAGGAAGTGGATTTGTTTTTGAATTCAATTCGAACAGGAACAAAAGTGCCGATTCGATTTGATGAAATATTTCATTCTATGCTTGTTACATTTAAAGTTCTGGAATCGATCTCAAAAAACGGCGAGAGGTTAATTGTGGTTTAAAGTTTTGTCTATGAAAAACAAAGTATTTATTTCTGATTCATTTGAAAAACTTCGAAAGTATGTAGTTGCCGAGGAGTACAAGGGTTACGACCCTTACGATACTCTTCTTTCTCCATTTCCATTTCGTTCTTTTACTTCTTGGGGTCCTGTGATCGCTACACAGATTCAAAAACGTAACCCTTTTAATATTCGAAAAATAGTAAAGATTGAAAAAGAACACAATCCTAAAGCAATGGGTTTATTTCTTGAAGCCTATTGTAATTTGCATTCATCGCAAATCAGCGATTACAGTAAAAAAATGGATTACTTTTTCAAGTGGCTTTCAGAGAATACATCCAAAGGATATCAAGGAGCATCCTGGGGTTATAATTTCCCATGGGCAACCACCGAAAAATACTTGCCTGCCTATGCATCTAATGCTGTAGTGACGGCTTTTGTTGTTCGTGGTTTGCACGCGTATTATTTATTGACAAAAAATGAAAAGGCAAAAGAGTTGATTTTTGGCGCTGCTGAATTTGTAAAAAAAGAACTTGCTCAAACAGTTTTTGAGAGTGGCATTGCCATAAGCTATACACCTTTATTTCCCGATTGTTGTTATAATGCAAGTTTGTTAGCAGCAGAAATTCTTGCTCGTGCAAATAGCATTTCCCGAAATGAAAATGATGAAAAGCTAATCATAAGTGCAGTAAATTTTGTAGTTGCACAACAACATTCCGATGGCCATTGGAATTACAGTAAAAATATAAAGTCAGGAGTCGAAAGACAACAAATAGATTTTCATCAAGGGTATGTATTAGATTCGATTCTGTATATCTCCAAGTTGCTTAATATTGACAATGAGAAATGGAAGATTGCCATGTCAAATGGATTGAAATATTATAAAGAAAAACAATTTTTTGCCGATGGAAGATCCTTATGGCGAATCCCCAAAGAATATCCTGTTGAAATTCACAATCAAAGTCAAGGCATTATAACATTTCTGAATTTTGACTTTCAAGATGAGAAATATTCCGAATTTGCAAAAACAATTGCAGATTGGACAATTGAAAATATGCAGGACGAGACAGGTTATTTCTATTACCGAAAATTAAAATTCTATACTAATAAAATCAGCTATATGCGTTGGAGCAACGCTTGGATGTTTCTTGCACTCAGTAAATGGATTGTTCGGCAGTCTGCTCGAATTTCGTGATTCGTGGTTCGTGATTCGTGACCACGAATTACGAACCACGAACTACGAACCACGAACCACGAACCACGAACCACGAACCACGAACCACGAACCACGAACCACGAAAAGAAAGCATTGGGTATGAAGAATGCCGAGTGATTA
>CAYHCU010000175.1:0-6697 GCA_964355035.1 uncultured Flavobacteriales bacterium
CGTAGAGTTTCCTGCACCTTTAACAATTTTCAAAACTTCCCATTGGTAGGAATCTCTTGAGTGTTCAATGGTAAAAAAATCGTTATTGATTTAAGAAGCTGTTGCCCATGTTATTTCCACTTTGTCATCAATGGGAGTCAAGCTAAAGTTTACTAATTCAATTGGCAAAGAACCACCCGGATCATTCATTCCAAATCCAAATGTGCCAACTCCTGCTGCGCTTCCGCCATTGGAATAATGACATTGTGGAGTTGTTGAAGGACAACATCCATAAGTGATATAACCTGTAAAGGGTGCGCCAAAGCCATCTGTTGTAAACAATACATCTATATTTGTTATCGATGGATTATTGGATAACGGAGTAAGATCAAAACAGAATTCATAAGCAAGACATGCATTTGGCGATCCATCAAAATCACCTCTACCACTAGAAGCTGCGTCATAAAATTTATAAAAATAGGAGCTTCCCGACCCATTTCTAATCCAATAACCTGAATTATAATTTCCTGGAATACTGTCAGGTGCAATAATATTCGTGTATCCACTTCCAAAAGTAAAGCTTACTATTCTGATACCTTCATCACCGGTTGTGTTCATAAAAAATGTTTTCAAACAAATATTTCCGGGAACATTCAATGGCGCCAATGTCATTGGATTGGTTTGAAAGATATTATTATATTTTACTTGAAAAAAAGGTTTGCTGCTAATGAACACGGGAGTTGCACAAATAGAATTATCAAACTGCAAATTTCCTTGAGTATTTGGGTTATTGACAAATTGTATACTTGTGTCTGCTCCAAAAGATATACCGAAATTAACTGATGTATAACAATCTATCCAAAGAAAATAGGTTGTAGTTAACGATGCGGGAAAACTATACATATTAGTCCCGGTTGAAAATATACTTGAAATCCCATTTAAGTTAGTGCAACTGTCTTTCATAAATCTGGCAGTTAAAGCACTCGTAGGATTTATTATTGAAATAAATATTTTCGTTGTTGTAACTGGAACCGTTATTTGATAAACAATATCTTCACCGACAATATTGAATGCTGCCGGCGCATCATCTCCCATACCTGCATTTGTTTGATTAAGTAAAGTCACGCTTGGGCAAACTGAAACTTGCAGGGGATTGCTGCAATTTGCCTGTGAGTAAGCTGTGTGAGAGTAAATAAAAAATAGAAACAGAAAAGAGATTTTGTTTTTCATGGGGAGAGAAATTAATTGGTCAGAAATAAACAAGATGTCACCGTGAAGCTAATTTATTGTTCGTTTCGAAAATTGAAATTGTGGCAAAGGATAGAAAAAGGTTAGTGAATATGCTTTTAATGGTTGTCGATTTTTTTTCCGACGTTCGACTTTCGTTTTTCGAACTCCGGAAAACGGGTACAAGGAATAAATTAGCACAACAAAAAAAGAGTGAACACTTTCGCATTCACTCTTTTTATTTTTTACTCACCATTTACTACTTACCATTCACCACATTATTCAAACGCATTAATTCCCGTCACATCCATCCCGGTAATCAAAAGGTGAATATCATGTGTTCCTTCATAGGTAATAACAGATTCGAGATTCATCATATGTCTCATGATTGGATATTCACCTGTAATACCCATTCCACCATGAATTTGTCTCGCTTCTCTTGCAATTTGCAAAGCCATATTCACATTGTTTCTTTTTGACATTGAAATTTGCGCAGGAGTAGCGCGATTTTCATTCTTCAAAACACCTAATCTCCATGTTAATAACTGAGCTTTGGTAATTTCTGTAATCATTTCAGCAAGTTTTTTTTGTGTTAGCTGAAATCCACCAATAGGTTTTCCGAATTGAATTCTTTCTTGAGAATATCTTAATGCAGAATCATAACAATCCAAAGCAGCACCGATTGCTCCCCAAGCGATTCCATAACGAGCAGAATTCAAACAACCCAATGGCCCTTTTAATCCTTTTACATTTGGAAAAATATTTTCTTTCGGAACTTTTACATTATCGAAAACTAATTCACCGGTAGCGCTTGCACGTAACGACCATTTGCCATGCGTTTCAGGAGTTGTAAAACCTTTCATCCCACGTTCAACGATCATTCCCCGAATTATTCCGGCTTCATCTTTTGCCCATACAACTGCTATGTCTGCAAACGGCGCATTACTGATCCACATTTTTGCACCATTCAAAAGAAAATGATCGCCTTTGTCTTTTATGTTTGATAGCATTCCGTTCGGATTGGATCCATGATCAGGTTCTGTAAGTCCGAAGCAACCCATCATTTCACCCGAAGCTAATTTTGGCAAATATTTTTTACGTTGTTCCTCACTGCCGTAAGTGTAAATCGGATACATCACTAATGAACTTTGCACCGAAGCTGTCGAACGTAATCCGGAATCACCACGTTCTAATTCTTGCATGATGATGCCATATGAAATTTGATCCATTCCTCCACCACCATATTCAGTTGGAAGATACGGTCCGAAAGCCCCGATCTCTGCTAAACCTTTGACCCATTGTTTTGGGAATTCTGCTTTTTGACAAGCCTCTTCTACAATTGGCGAAACATCTCGCTTTACCCATTCACGTACACTATTCCGAATTAAAATATGTTCTTCCGTTAGTAGTTCATCCATCAAATAATAATCGTGGTGCTGATATCTGTCTTGTGCCATTTTTTCTGGTAGTATTTAAACTGTGCGCGAATTTAAGAGAAATTCATGAACCACTGAAGAATCTCTCTGCATGATTTAAACTACTTTAGCGTAATGATGTGGTTTAAAAATCTGCTTTTTGCCAATTCCCTCTCCGGCAAAATTTTTCTCTTTTTGTTGATTTCTATGCAGATTTGGAAGGGTATCTACCCGGCCATGACAGAAATCCGCAGCGACTTTCCAAATTACTATGTTTCATCGAAAATGGTTCTTGAGCAGAAAAATTTGTCTCAACTCTATTCCAATCAACATTTTAACGAGTTAATCCACAGTTACGGAATTAAACAGAATGGCAAATTCGCGCCCTTCCCTCCTCCGACTGTATTTATTATGTTGCCATTGGCGGGCTTGGAACCTCTATTGGCAAAAAGAGTCTGGACGGTCATAAATTTGTTACTGCTTTGCGGTGTAATCGTTCTTTTTGGGAAAATCTCAAATTTGAATCTGCTTCAATCAAGCTTGGTTGTTTTATTGTCAGGTGTGGCTTTATTCAACAATTTTTATCTCGGACAGGTTTATCTTTTGGTGCTTTTTAGTTGGATGCTGTCTTACCGTTGGGCTGAAAAAAGAAGTGGAATTGCGGGTGCTCTTTTAGCTATTGGTATTTCTATAAAGTATTTCCCGATTGTCAGCTTGCCTTCTCTTTTGATCAGGAAAAACGTCAAAGTAATCATTGCAACAGGTATTTCATTAATCATGATTGCAATGCTTTCAATTATCATTATTGGACAAAAACCTTGTAATGATTTTATAAATACTGTTTTGTTTAATCATTTGAATGGAAAGCTGGAAGGTCAAATTCCGTATGCCAGTGCTTTTCAATCATGGAATTCTTTGGCATTAAATGCCTTTGTGAAGGATGAGATTCTGAATCCGCAACCGGTTTTTGATTGGCCAACAGGAACAGTATTTTTAAAAGGTGTCGTTTTTCTGAGCTTGGTTTCTATTCTCTTCTACGTACTTTATAAACTTCGAAATCATCCAAAGCTTCCTTCATACACTCTTGTCTTCGTTTCTCTATTCGCCATGGCTTTCTCTCCGGTTTCGGCAAGTTACCATCTTTTGTTGCTGCTTCTTCCTCTTGCAATTTTAATCGACTTGCAAAAAAATAATGAACGATTCATTGCTTTCATTGTCTGTTTCATTTTTCTTTTTGGCTTCAGCGGGTTTTTATTTGACTTCCTCAATTCTAAGGTTTCGTTTTTGCCATTAAGGTTTTATAGATTGATTTTGGTGAATGGTTTTTTTGTGGTAACCGGGATTTGGGTGGCTAACACTAAGAAGCTTTAGGATGGAGTTCGTTAAGAGAACAGAACCCGTCAATAACCAGAAGTTCACAAAATGCTCGCTGTGTTAAATTGTCATACTTCCCGACCTGATTTAACATTAAACTAAATCCATCAAAAATCAGATTTATGAAATCAATTTCCTCTTTTCGCTACAAGAATAAACTGTATTCCTTTCCGTTAGAAATAAAAGTCATTCAAAAAATTTGGAAATATCGTCAACCGGAAATTGAAGGGTTTTAGTCCTTTTTTGATCCAAGAACATTCCAAATAAATGTAACAATACCGTTTCAACATGAATTTCTTCCCATTCAGCAATTTTATTTTTATCTACAGCCGTAATCGTATCATCTTTCAAAGTAATTCGAAATGAAAGAAGTTATGACAATCGAACAAATTTTAAAGCGGAAGAGCGCAAAGCAACCATTACGGATTTTAGAAAAAAGGATCTTGGATCTTGTTTATAAACCATTTGTAGAATGGTACACAACGAGAGAAACAACTTATAAATATCAAGATCTAACATTGAAAATTAAACCGGGAGTATTTCATCCTCGCTTTTTTTGCAGTACCGGTTATATGTTAGAATTTTTAGAGTTTATTAATTTCAGCCGTAAAAAAGTTCTTGAAATCGGTTCAGGATCAGGATTAATTTCAATTGTTGCTGCAAAAGAGGGCGCAAATGTTACTGCAATTGATATTTGTCCTTATGCTTTTGAAAATACCACGGAAAATGTTAACCGAAATCTAGATAAATTTCTGAAAAATTCGGGAAGCGTTTCTGTTATTCAATCTGACTTATTTGAAAATGTTCCTTCAGGAGTTTTTGATGTTTTAATAGTCAACCCTCCATTTTATCAAGGCGAAGTTAACAAGGTTGGTGAACATGCATGGTATGCCGGAAAGGATTTTGAGTATTTTCAAAAATTATTTTCGAAATGCAGAAATCATATGGACATGGAATCTGAAATGTACATGGTTTTATCTGAGGATTGCAATTTTGACAAAATAAATGAAATTGCTCTGGACAACAGTTTTAAATTAAAAGCAGTTTCCTTCAAACAATTTGTTACTGAGCACTTCTATATCTTCAAAATCGAAACGCTATTAATATCTGCTTAAAAGAAGTATCTTTAGGCCATAGTTTAAATTATGGCTTATACTATAGATTCCTCGTTTGTCTCCACTAAGAACCATGATGCAGTTCTTGGCAACTCAGTGATTCGCACCCTTTTGTATTTCGATATTTTTCATTTCCCTCTTTCTCTTTCAGAATTATTTACTCTTAATCAACATTTACTAACCAATGAAAGCGATTTAGCTATAGTCTTGGAGAATCTAATCAAAGCCAATTATATTAACTATCACGAAGGGTTTTACTTTCTTAAATCTTCAAACCAATATATCGACAGAAATAATGTTGCAGTAATAAAAACAGACCAAGTCATTAAGCGCCTGCAAAAATATTCAGGCTTAATTGCTTCTTTTCCATTTGTCAAAGGAGTGACCATAAGTGGTTCACTTTCTAAGAACTTTATGGATGAGAATTCGGATATCGACTATTTTATTATTACTGCAAAGAACAGACTTTGGCTAGCCAGAACATTACTAATATTGTATAAAAAAATATTTCTATTTAATTCGAAAAAAAACTTTTGCGTTAATTATTTTGTTTCAGAAGATCAATTAACCATTCCGGATAGAAATATTTTTACCGCGACAGAAGTGTGTCATTTAATTCCTCTTTTTAATTATGAAGCCTATTTATTATTAATGAAAATGAATAATTGGAATAAAGAATTCTATCCAAATTTTCCACTTCGAAAAGATACTTACGTAATAAAGGAATCGTATTCCCGAATTAAAAACGGATTGGAGAAATTATTTTCAGGAGAATTCGGAGAAAAACTCGACAACTATTTTTTCAAGCTAACACTAAGACGCTGGAAGAAAAAATTTAAACATTTTGATGAAAGCACCTTTGATTTACGCATGCGTTCAAAGAAAAATGTTTCCAAACATCACCCTAACGGATTTCAGGAAAAAATTCTGAGTCAATTATCTGAAAAAATTATTGAATTTGAAAAGCACTATCACATTTCTCTAAGTAATGAGTAAAATACTTTTCACGCATAGTTATTTTCTTCGTTTTGATCCCAAACAATGGAAGATGCAACAGCCGTATCCGCCATTAGGTACGATCTCTGCCGCTGCATATATGCGGAATCGTAATTATCAGGTTGCGCTTTTCGATACAATGTTCATTCATTCTGTAAAAGAAATTATTCCGTCTCTTAATTTATTTCAACCTGAATATTTAGTAATTTATGATGATGGTTTTAATTACCTCACAAAAATGTGCCTTACCAATATGAGGGAAGCAGCATTTGAAATGATACATTTTGCTAAGACAAGAAATATTAAAATTATCGTTAACAGCAGTGACTCCACAGACCATGCTGAAAAATATTTATCGGAAGGTGCCGATTACATTATTTATGGTGAAGGAGAAGAAACACTTGGCGAGCTGATAGATCATCTTACGAATACGGATAAGTTGCCGGAAAACATTGCCGGACTTTATTATCAAACTTCTTTCGGTATAGTAAAAACACCAAAACGAAATGTGCTTAAAACTATCGATGACTTGGCAACACCTGCATGGGATTTAATTAACATGAAAGAATATAAAGAACGTTGGATAAAAAA
>CAYHCU010000176.1:0-6684 GCA_964355035.1 uncultured Flavobacteriales bacterium
TGCTCTTCGGATTTTTTCTATTTCTGTATGGAGAGAGATATTAGCGTAATCGGGATTAGCTTTTGAAAACAGGAAATTGTCAAAAGTATAACGAGTTGCAATAAACCCGGGCGCATGTATTAAATTACCCGGATTATTTGAAAAAGGGACATCTAACATTTTGCCTTCAGGTGAGAAAAATCGAACGCCATAGCTTCCGGTGTAATCTGTTTTATTTGCGGTTATTTCTTTGATGTACGTGGGGTCAATTTTATTTAATTCGCTCACAACTTTTCCGCTCAACGCATCGCCACAAATTTTATCGCGAGGAAAGCTCTGTTTATCAATCAGGAAATGTTTGATTTTATTTTTACTCAAAACCATGGAGGTCGCCATTCCTGCCGGTCCTGCGCCTGCAATTAAAATTCTATGATTTGAATTCAAAATATATTTACTTATTTATGATTTTTAAATATGAATGCCGAAAGGTATATCTTTGAACTGAATTTTTTAGATGTCAGCTTAATTATGAAGAAAAATCCTTTTACAATCAGAGTTTACGGAATTTACCATGAAAAGGGAAGGGGGATTCTTGTTAGTGATGAATTAATAAATGGAAATTATTTCACTAAATTCCCGGGTGGGGGATTAGATTTCGGTGAAGGGACCTTGGAGTGTCTTAAAAGAGAAATGATGGAGGAGACAGGCCATGAATTTGAGGTTGGGCAACATTTTTACACTACCGATTTTTTCGTGCCATCCGCATTTGACAATTCATTGCAGGTTTTTAGTATATATTATCAGATGAAACCAATTGGGGAGTTTAAGAAGATGATTTCGGTTGATAGATTTGATTTTGTGACCCACGAACATGGAGCACAGTCATTTCGGTTTGTTCCTATCTCCGAGATTAGAGAAGATACATTTACTCTAGTGATTGATCAGAAAGTCGGGGAGATAATAAAGGGAAATTATTTGGAGGAAAAGTAAGAATTGGAGGAGGTTTCAGGAGAGGTATGGGTTGGGGGAGGTGAAAGATATTAGGGACATGGAGAGCATGGAGAGCATGGAGGACATGGAGGACATAGAGAGCATGGAGGACATGGAGAGCATGGAGGACATGGAGGACATGGAGGGCATGTAGGGCATGGAGGGCATGGAGAGCATGGAGAGCATGGAGGGCATGGAGAGCATGGAGGACATGGAGAGCATGGAGGACATAGAGAACATAGAGTGTATTGAGAACATATAGAAAATGGAGAGCATAGAGACTAGTGGCTAGACATAAATTCAGTTTCTTTTTGTTTTTAGTTCTTTAGAATAAATAAAGCCCATCTTTTTAAATTTGGTGATGAGTAGAGTGGAATCTTTCTTGCGCTTTATTCCGGTTGCTATTACAATGTAAATCTTATTTTCTCCTGTTCCGATAACATGTACTCCTATGGAGTCTAATTTTGTTTCCAACGCAAGCATTGAAGCCATATAAAAAGCATGTTTCCAGAATTCAGTTCGCCAAATGTATATACTGTTTTCCTGGAGCGTAATTTTATTTGCAAAGCAGTCCCAAGTTTCCCCATCTATAAAAACAGAGTCATTTATATCTAATCGATCAAGGTAATTAAGAACGATTATTTTTACCGGTACAACTCCAAATGGAACCATGTCTATTTTGGAGGCTGCAGATCTGGTTAGGTCAATTACTCTACTTTTCTTAAAGGGCCCGCGATCATTTATTCTTACCACAACTGACTTATTATTAGTTTTATTAGTAACCAGTAAAAATGTATTGAAGGGAAAAGTGCGGTGAGCGGCAGTGAAGTCGTTCTTGTTATAATTTTCACCATTACTTGTCTCTTGTCCTTGAAAACGATCGTGATAAAAAGAGGCATTGGCGTCTAGCTCAAGTGAATCTTGGTCAGATTGACTAAAGCCGCTTGATGAATTTAGAATAAAAAAGGTGAAAATAAAAAGTAGCTTTAACATGGAGGGAAACTAATTTAATCTTTTTGTAAGAGTTTGTTCGATTATTGTAATCAGATCAAATGGAAGGTAATTTCTCCAATTTAAGTTTTCGAGCTCTCCGCCCATAATCATATAGTAATCTAAGTTGAAACGTTCCATTTCTCCTGCTACATGAGAGCGAAAATTAACAGCTGCAATCCAGCCATCTTCAACATCTTGAAACCATTCTTCGTAATAACAATCATCGCTTCCATGAAAGTTTAGAACATTTTCTCCAACTAAAACAAACTTAACAATGCCTTGTTGAATCATGGGTTCAATAATTTCTCTTTTTAAGAACATGATGTCATTGTAAAGTGCATCATTCCATTCACCAATAAATTCCAGAATAGCAAATTGATTTTCGTAGTCCGCAAAAAGTATTTTCAGGTAAAGCGTATTGCTGCCAAAAAAGTCCCATTGTGGATGAATGTAGTAATTGTAAATCGTATTGGAGTACTCAACTTCACTATTGGTACTCCCATGTAGTGGAGAGAGTTCGTCTTCAGCGGCGATATATAATTCGCGCCAGAGGAAAAAGGGCTCGAGGTCTTGCATTTCCTATTTTGAGTTCTTTGTAAATATAGGAAATTTGAAAATAATATTTTGAGTATTTCTATATTTTCAGACTTGCTTTTTTAAGTGTATTTAAAAATCAGTTGTTTTTCTTATAATGTTCAACTGCACCTCGAACGTTGCCATGTTTTAATAACAAATCGTTTGCCTCTTCAGCTGTAATGTTTAATTCTTTTGTTATCATTGTAATTCCACGAGCAATTAATTTGTCGTTAGTTAGTTGCATGTCCACCATTTTGTTCCCTTTTATCCGACCTAATTGAATCATAATGGAAGTAGAAATCATATTGAGCACTAATTTCTGTGCTGTCCCTGCTTTCATTCTCGTACTTCCGGTTACAAATTCCGGCCCAACAATTACTTCAATGGGATAGTGTACATTTTGAGAAAGCAAAGAATTATGATTGCACGTTAAACCGATCGCTAAAATATTGTTTTCTTTGCATCTTTTTGTTGCTCCTACTACATATGGTGTGCTTCCTGATGAGGCAATTCCTAATACTACATCAGCTGAACTTACATTGTGTAGTTGTAGATCTTTCCAGCCTTGCTCTTCATTGTCTTCTGCAAATTCAACTGCTTTGCGAATTGCTTGATCTCCTCCTGCAATTAAACCAATCACTTTTCCTTGCTCCACACCAAAGGTTGGTGGTAATTCGGAAGCATCAACAATTCCTAAACGACCACTAGTGCCGGCACCTAAATAAAAAAGTCTCCCACCCAATCGAAGTTTTTCTGTAATCAGGATAACAACAGTTTCTATTCGATGTAAAACTTTCTCTACAGCTTCGGGTACTGTTTTATCCTCGTTATTGATTGACGATAACAAATCGAAAACACTCATCGATTCCAATGAATCATAATTGGAATCTTTTTCCGTAATTTTTTCAGTCATGTGTAATGGCAGTGAACTGCAAGTGTGTGTGAAAACTTTGAACGGGTTAAATATACAACGGAAATTGGCTCGGATTATAATCGTTGAAAATTCTATAGACAGAATTTACAACATCTTCAACCGATGGTTTTGAGAAAAAGTCCCCATCCGAACCGTATGGCGCTCTATGGTCTTTAGCTGTTAATGTAATTGGTTCTGAATCAAGAAATTGGAAAGCATTCTGTCGCTCTATTATTTGTTGCAAAATGTAGGCGCTTGCTCCTCCCGGAACGTCTTCATCGAGAATTAAAAGCTTGTTTGTTTTCTGAAGGCTTTTAGCAATAATATGTTGATTGTCAAATGGTAGCAAGGTCTGGCAATCAATTATTTCCAACGAAATATTTAGTTCTTCTAAATAATGGACAGCATCTAGAGCGATTCGCACACATGAGCCATAAGTGACTAATGTCATATCAGTTCCTTCCTGCAAAATTTCAGGGACACCAAGAGGAATTCTGAATTCGCCAATGTTTGAAGGAAGTTTTTCCTTTAATCGATAACCATTTAAACATTCAACTATTAATCCGGGCTCATCACTTGCTAAAAGTGTGTTGTAGAATCCAGCGGCTTGAACCATATTCCTTGGTACCATTACATGAATACCGCGAATTGCATTTATTATCATTCCCATTGGAGATCCACTATGCCAAACTCCTTCAAGACGATGTCCACGTGTTCGAATAATAACAGGAGCTTTTTGTCCGCCTTTAGTTCTATACTGTAATGTAGCCAAATCGTCACTCAATGTTTGTATGGCGTACAACATATAATCTACATATTGAATTTCTGCGATAGGCCTAAGTCCGCGTAAGGCTACACCTATTCCGTAACCAATAATGGTAGCTTCTCTTAGTCCTGTCTTCGTAATTATGATTTCACCGAATTCTGCTTGAACGCCTGCGAAACCTTGATTCACATCGCCAATTTTGCCAAGGTCTTCACCAAAAGCAACAAGCCGCGGGTCTTTCGCAAAGAGTTTGTCAAAATTTGATTGTAAAATTTCTCGACCATCTACTAACTTAGCATCATCATCATAGGTTGGAGCTATTGGTACAATGTTTCCAACCGATTCTTTTGAAGTGCTATAAACTGTTGAGTTATATCTTTCAATGTTTATTTTTTGATATTGAGTATGCCAATCTTGCAATATTTTTTTCGCAGGTGATTTTTCATTTCTCAGTAATCGTAGTACTTTTTGGATGGCTACAACTATATCTTTTCTTGCTGGGTCAATTACAATGTTAAGATCATTTTTTATTTTAAGGATAAAAGCGGATTGGCCGGTTGAAGAAATAATTGCATCAAACATGTCACTAACCTCTTTGATTTCATTTTTCAAAGGGTTCATAAATTCAGACCATGCTGTTTTTTTGCAGTCAAGTGCATATTTTTTTGCATCACTTTCAATTAGATCGCATTCTTCAGCTGTAGCAATAGCAGAGCTAATAATCCATTCGCGCGTTTTTTTGATGCAGTCGTTTTCGATTTCCCATTCTAATCGTTCTTTTGACTTATAACGTTCATGCGAGCCCGAAGTGCTATGACCTTGTGGTTGAGTCAGCTCAGTAATGTGAAAAAGAACAGGAACTTGTTCTTCGCGACAAATTTTAATTCCTTTTGCATACATTTCGCATAGTGCAGGGTAATCCCAGCCTTTTGCTTTAAGTATTACATAGCCTTCACCTTTTTCATTTCTTTCAAATCCTTTTAAGATTTCGGAAATATTTTGTTTGGTAGTTTGATACTTTGCAGAAACTGAAATACCGTAGCCGTCGTCCCATACAGAAATGGCCATTGGCACTTGTAAAACACCTGCGGCATTTATAGTTTCCCAAAAATGACCTTCAGAAGTACTTGCATCGCCAATGGTTCCGAAGGCAACCTCATTTCCTTTATCAGAAAAAGAAGTCATGTGATGCAAATCAGGATTGTTCCGATATAGTTTTGATGCCCAAGCTAAACCTAATAACCGAGGCATTTGTCCTGCAGTAGGGCTGATGTCTGAAGAAGAGTTTTTAATAGTTGCTAAATCTTTCCAACTTCCATCTTCATTAAGAAGACGAGTCGAAAAGTGACCATTCATTGATCTACCAGCAGAACTCGGTTCGGCTTTTATGTCCGGCGTGCCATAAAGTTGGGCAAAGAATGCAGTAATATTAGATTGTCCGATTGCAAACATAAAAGTTTGATCGCGGTAATAACCTGATCTGAAATCTCCTGGCAGAAATTGCTTTGCCATTGCTATTTGAGCAATCTCTTTTCCGTCCCCAAAAATGCCAAACTTTGCTTTACCGGACAGCACCTCTTTTCGTCCAATTAGACTTGCGTGACGACTGGAATTTGCCAAACGATAATCAGCAAGGATTTCAGTTTTGAATTCTTCAAAGTTTAATGCATTTGATGCCCGGCTTTCAGGGGTTTGTTTCATAAAAATTGCCGATAATAGGATATTGACAAATATAGGAATTTTTTACCTCTTTTTTTATTTATAGCCTTGTTGATATTATCGCTAAATTTGCACTTCTCACAATTGGACCAATTGAATTATGGATAAACTATTTATTTCCTTTGCACTAGCTTTATCTTGCTTTGCTTGTTCGAGTCCAGAGCTGAAACAAATTCCGGTTCCAGATAAAGTTGGGATGGTTGCCAAAGGGGAAATTAAGCTTCCTGAGGGGGCGCTTTTTTCAACTAACGATACAATTTGTGGAATGGCCGTTGGGAACCAACCTGCTGATACTTTGACATACGAAGGAAAATTGTTTGGTTTTTGCAGTGAAGGTTGCAAAAACGATTTTATTGCTGAACATAAATTGAAATGATAAAACATCAAATATTTCGTTGGCTAGTTGTAGCAGTCGTAGGGATGAGTGCAATGTTTTTTGGGTATAATGTTCTCACCACAGAAAGAAAAGAAGCCCCTTCATTACCGGTTTATGGTGAAAGGGCAGATGATAGTTCAGAACATAGGATAGCTGATTGGAAATTTACAGATCAGAATGGTTTGATAATTTCTCAAAAGGATTTGGATGGAAGAATCTATGTTGCGGATTTCTTTTTTACAACTTGCAAGGGTATATGCCCTAAAATGTCCACCCAAATGGAAAGAGTTGCAGAGAAATTCAGAGGAAACAATGACGTAAATTTTCTTTCTCATACTGTGAAGCCGGGTGAAGATTCAGTTTAGGTTTTGA
>CAYHCU010000177.1:0-6679 GCA_964355035.1 uncultured Flavobacteriales bacterium
TATCTAACTCAGGATTGAATTCGTTGATCTCACCGGGAATTTTTACATCAGACCAAAATTCAACTTTCAATGCTTTGATCATTTCAAGAGCTTTCTTCAAACCCTCAGCATTACGTGCCATTCCGCAGTAATCCCACATGATACGACCTAATTTCTTATGCAGATCTTCAACAGTTTGTTTTCCTTTAACAGCCATTAATTTTGCAATACGTTCTTTCACCGACTTCTCCGCTTCTTCAAAAGCAGGATGAGAAGTTGGTGTAGCTGGATTTGCAATTTCATCCGCTAAATAATCACCAATTGTATATGGTATAACAAAATAACCATCTGCTAAACCTTGCATCAATGCAGAAGCACCAAGACGGTTAGCACCATGATCACTGAAATTACATTCACCCAAAGCGTAAAGTCCGGGTACAGTTGTCATTAAATTATAATCAACCCACAATCCACCCATAGTATAGTGAACAGCAGGATAAATTCGCATTGCAGTTTCGTATGGATCATCTGCGGTAATTTTTTCATACATCTCGAAAAGATTTCCATAACGCTCAGTAATCACATGTCGACCTAATCGTTTTATTGCATCATGAAAATCAAGATAAACAGCTAAACCACTTGGTCCCACTCCTCTTCCTTCATCGCATGCTTGTTTAGAGGCACGGGAAGCAACATCACGCGGAACAAGATTTCCGAAAGCCGGATAACGACGTTCCAAGAAATAATCTCTTTCGCCTTCAGGAATATCCTCCGCTTTACGCTTATCGCCTTTAGCTTTAGGTACCCAAACACGACCATCATTACGTAAGCTTTCACTCATCAACGTAAGTTTAGATTGATAATCGCCGGAAACAGGAATACAAGTCGGGTGAATTTGTGTAAAGCAAGGGTTACCGAAATACGCACCTTGTTTGTATGCTTTCCAAATTGCAGTACCATTACAACCCATGGCATTTGTTGAAAGATAAAATACATTACCATAACCACCGGTTGCGAGAATTACTGAATGACCAAAATGACGATCAATTTCTCCGGTGACTAAATTTCTTGTGATGATACCACGGGCTTTGCCATCGATCTTCACCATTTCAACCATCTCATGACGATTGTACATTTTCAAATTGCCTTTTGCGATCTGACGTGACATAGCACTATAAGCACCCAACAAAAGTTGCTGACCGGTCTGACCACGCGCATAGAACGTACGCGAAACCTGAACACCACCGAATGAACGGTTATCGAGTAGTCCACCATATTCGCGGGCAAAAGGAATACCTTGAGCAACACATTGATCCATGATCGAATTACTCACTTCTGCTAAGCGATAAACGTTCGCTTCACGGGCACGGTAATCGCCGCCTTTCACTGTATCATAAAACAAACGATAGACACTATCGCCATCATTTGCATAATTCTTAGCCGCATTGATTCCACCTTGTGCTGCTATACTGTGCGCACGACGGGGACTATCCTGAAAGCAGAAGCACTTCACAGAATAACCCATTTCGGCTAAACTTGCTGCTGCTGCTCCACCTGCTAATCCGGAACCGACAACGATAATTTCGATGCGGCGTTTGTTGGCAGGATTTACCAGACGAACTTTTGATTTATACTGAGTCCACTTTTTTTCGAGTGTGCCCTCCGGAATTCTGGAATTTAATTTGCTCATAATAGTGATGATCTTTATTAATTTACCAACGAATGACTACTGATTATTTAACAAGCATATTAGTTGCTGCTCCGAAAAGATCGAAGTAGAATATGATTGGGAAGGAAGCAAAACCTATCATGATTATTAATGCACAGACAGTTCCTGCAGATTTTAATGTATCTCGAAATTTATTATTACTCATGCCTAATGTTTGAACTGCTGATTTAATACCATGGTTCAAGTGCATTCCTAAAATAACCATTGATATTAAATAAAGTTCATCATACCAATTGGTTTGAAAAGCAAGAGCCACATCATACGACATTTTATCTTCAGCAGTAAAAATACGATGCGGGACAAAGAACGTTTTCATGTGAATTACAAAAAACACAAAAATAACAGATCCCGTTAAGCCCATATTTCTGCTGAACCATGAACTGTTTTTTGATTGATGACTTACGGCATAACCCACAGGACGTGCTTTGCGATTTGCCAATGTCAGAAAAAGGCCATCCAGAATATGGAGAAGAAATCCACCGAAGAGTCCGAATTCAACCGTTCTGATAATCATATTACCCGCCATAAAAGCCGAGTAATCGTTGAAAGCGACACCACCGTCAAGTTTGTAAAGGAGCAGGTTGCCGTACAAATGTTCCAGCAGGAAAACGAACAGGAACAAGCCGGTCATGGCCATCACTAATTTTCGGCCAACTGAAGAATAGAATATTTTGAGGGATGCAATCATAGGTGGTATAGAATTATATTCTGATTGAGAGTTAGAGTTAAAAGCCCTATGCCATGAATACTAAATAGGTGGCTTCGGTTTAATTTCGGGCAAATGTATATGCAGGACTTCACTTATCAAAGCAGAAAAGTCATTTAATTGGGAATTGATTAGCGGTGAATAATGAAAGGTGAGAAAAAAACCGAAAAATTACTGGCAAATAGTTGCATATTAAACATTTACGTGGTTTGTATTTAAAAAATGATTCTTGTTCAATTTTTGGAAAGGACTAATTGGGGCGGAATTGATTTTCAAAAAATACATGGGTCAGGCATTTTTAGGGAGTGATAATAATCTTGCTACTAGTTCGATATTGGAAAAACGAAAGCAAGAACGTCAAAGATTCTCTAGTGGGTTGTTGTTACTTACTTCTACTTTCAAAGTTTTGTCGTGATCTTTTCTGAAAACATAAAAAATAAATTTAACTAATTAAATGTATGTTTTGTTTTGAGAATAGCAAGTGGGGGTTTGGTGAGAGGCAATTAGTGAGTGGTGAGTAGGGAAAAAGTCAAAAGTTAGAGGTTAAAAGTCAAAAGGGGGCACATTCATTTTTCGGGGAAGTGAATTTTTTTTTCGATGGAAGAGAGAGACAAAAACCTACAAGACTCTTCCAGAAAATAGCATCATTCATTCTCAAAATATATTCATTTAATTTATATTATTAAGAACAACGTTTTGATTGAAAGATGAAAATGCTGCAAGCATCTTGTTGCGGTTTGCTTTCCCCTCATCCCCTCTCAAATGATGCCTCCGTCATCCTGTAAGGAACTTGTTGGTCTCTTTGTACGACTGAATGTGCATTGCTAATATCTATGTGCTGCAATTTTACATTCATCGTTTTAATTGTTTTATTACAAGAAATGTTTCAATAAAATTATACAATTACAAATTATTCGCATTGATGAAACATCCAATGTTATTCCCTGTGAAATAATTTCACCCTTTCAGGGTTTTCGGTTTTCGTTTATTGTTCATTCTACAATTATGTCACCCTTTCAGGGTTTTTCCGCTGGTCCAAATTGGTTTGATTGCTAAAGAGAATTACCATCAAAAAAAACGTGCTTAGAATGATTTGTCCAACAGGAAATGCAGAAAGGGTGTCATTGTTATGGAGGAAAAAACAACGTCAACCGCAAACCCTGAAAGGGTGACATGATTATCGGTCGAATAATTGTCGTCTCATTTAATTCACATACCACGTTTTAATTATTTCATTCAAAAAATATTTAATAAATCTGATTCCGTTGCTGCCATGCTGAATTTCGCATCCTGCATCACCGTAATACCTCTGACCTTTGACCTTTCACTTACTACTCACCAATCACCACTTACCAAAAAAAAGAACCCTCCTGCTTTACAACAGAAGGGTTTGCACTATGTACAAAAGCAAGTATTATGAACCGCAGGCTTCGCACGACTCGGGATTATCGAGCGAGCAAGCCATTTGAGCAAAAGCTTCTTCTTTGGCAACCTCTGCAACAATTTCCTGGATCGGTTGTTTCAGATAACTTTGTTCGACGGTAAACTTCACTGCATCAGCAGCGGATTTAGTTCGCAGGTAATACATACCTGTTTTCAATCCTTTCTTCCAGGCATAAAAATGCATTGAAGTAAGTTTAGCGAAATTGGCATCCTGTATAAATAAATTCAAAGATTGACTTTGACAGATATATGCACCGCGATCTGCAGCCATATCGATAAGTGTACGTTGTTTTATTTCCCAAACGGTTTTATAGATCTCTTTCAGTTCTGCAGGAATTTCAGGAATCGCTTGAATAGAACCATTGTCAGCAATGATTTTATTTTTCATATTATCATTCCACAGATCTAATTTCACAAGGTCTTTCAACAGATGTTTATTGACGATCGGGAATTCTCCACTCAATACACGGCGACTGTATATGTTCGATGTGTACGGTTCGAAGCATTCGTTATTTCCAAGGATCTGCGATGTACTTGCTGTAGGCATTGGCGCTAACAACAAAGAATTACGGACACCGTATTTTTTTACTTCTTCTTTCAACACATCCCATTCCCAACGATTGGAAGGAACAACATTCCACATATCGTATTGGAAAATTCCTTGTGACACAGGCGAACCTTCGTATGTTTCGTAAGGGCCGTCCCTTTTCGCAAGATCTTTCGATGCTGTCATTGCAGCATAGTAAATAGTTTCGTGAATATCTTTATTCAGTTGACGCGCTCCGTCGCTATCAAAAGACATGCGCATTAAAATAAAAGCATCTGCCAAACCCTGCACACCAATTCCAATCGGACGGTGACGAACATTGCTTCGACGCGCTTCCTCTACAGGATAGTAGTTGACATCAATTACCTTATTCAGATTTTTCGTAATCACATAAGTGATATCGAATAAACGCTGATGATCGAATTTCTGATTGGTAACAAAACGCGGAAGTGCAATGGATGCAAGATTACAAACAGCGATTTCATCCGGCGCAGTATATTCAACAATCTCTGTACAGAGATTCGAGCTTTTTATTGTTCCAAGATTTTTCTGATTGCTCTTTTCATTGCATGCATCTTTGTAAAGCATGTAAGGAGTTCCTGTTTCAATTTGTGATTCAAGAATTGCAAACCAAAGTTCCTGTGCTTTTACTGTTTTACGAGCGCGGCCTTCAGATTCATATTTTGTATACAGCTCGCGGAATTTTTCTCCATAGCAATCAGAAAGTCCGGGTGATTCGTTCGGACAGAACAAACTCCATTCGCCATCCTGCTCTACTCTTTCCATAAAAAGATCAGAAATCCACAGGGCGAAGAAAAGATCACGTGCACGATTTTCTTCTTTACCATGGTTTTTTCTTAATTCAAGGAAGTCGAAAATATCTGCATGCCATGGTTCAAGGTAGATTGCAAAAGAACCCTTTCGTTTTCCACCTCCTTGATCAACGTAACGTGCAGTATCATTGAACACACGTAACATCGGAACGATACCATTTGATGTACCATTTGTTCCGCGTATATAAGAACCTGTTGCGCGTACATTATGTATGCTCAATCCAATTCCACCGGCAGATTGCGAAATCTTTGCGCAATTCTTTAGTGTATTATAAATTCCGTCGATACTGTCGTCTTCCATTTGTAAAAGGAAGCAAGAGCTAAGCTGCGGTTTTGGTGTTCCTGAATTAAAAAGTGTTGGTGTAGCATGAGTGAACCAACGTTCGCTCATCAGATTATACGTTTCAATTGCAGATTCAATATCTTCTTTGTGAATACCGATAGAGACACGCATCAACATATGTTGCGGACGTTCAGCAATCTGTCCGTTAATTTTCAGCAGATATGATTTCTCCAGCGTTTTAAATCCAAAGTAATCATAACCGAAATCTCTGTCGTAAATAATTGTTGAATCTAACAGATCACGATTATTCCAGATGATTTGAAATACATCATTAGCAAGCAGCGGAGCTTTTTTTCCGGTCTTAGAATCGATGTATTCATACATATCTTTCATTGTTTCGCTGAAAGACTTTTTTGTGTTCTTGTGAAGGTTACTTACTGCAATTCGAGCAGCAAGAATTGCATAATCCGGGTGACGAGTCGTCATGGAAGCAGCAATTTCTGCAGCAAGGCTATCCAGTTGCGAGGTAGTTACCCCATCAAAAATGCCTTCAATAACTTTTTGGGCAACAGCAAAAGTATCTACGTGTTCAGAAAGACTGTATGCCAGTTTCTGAATCCGCGCCGTTACTTTATCGAAGCGAACGGCTTCTTTTCTTCCATCTCTTTTGAGTACGAACATTTGTGGTGAGTAGTGAGTGGTGAGTAGTAAGTAGTGAGTAGTGGGTAGTGGGTAGTGAGTAGTGAGTAGTGAGTAGTGAGTAGTAAGTAGTAAGTAGTAAGTAGTAAGTAGTAAGTAGTAAGTAAGTGGTGTTTTTTTTACTCACCATTTACCATTTACTACTTACCATCCGCCACCTAGAAATCCTCATCCAGCTTAAAGTAATTCTCTTCTTTCTGCTGGCCTACGGATGCTTTTTTATATTCGCTTACTCTTTTTTCAAAGAAATTCGTTTTTCCTTGAAGAGAAATCATTTCCATGAAATCAAATGGGTTCATGCTATTATAAATTTTGCTGCAACCTAATGAAACCAATAAACGGTCGGCAACGAATTCGATGTACTGACGCATTAACTTTGCATTCATTCCTATCAGAGAAACAGGAATAGCATCTGTTACAAATTCATGCTCAATTTCGACAGCATCGCGAATGATTGCCT
>CAYHCU010000178.1:0-6634 GCA_964355035.1 uncultured Flavobacteriales bacterium
AGAAATGTCCCCAGCCGCCGGCATTTGGTAAATATTTGTAGTAGTAATGCACGACAGTTGTGTTAGCGCTTCCATCTTCATGCACACCCGGTAAAATTACTCCGGAGTTGGAAGTTTCTCCTGCAGGATTTGTATACGGAAGACCACCGCCATCACGCTCAAATAATGTCTCCGGGCTTTGTCCTGATTGAAGTCCGATTACGTATGATCCTGAATACATATCGCCGCCCCATTTTGTGTCGATGAGTGTTCGCAGCGTGAAATTTCTATAGGTAATTTCAGTAGTCCACCCGGCTAAAAAGTGCGGAGAAGAATTTCCGATAGGAACACGTTCATCGGAGATAAGATATTTTGTACCGTCATTGTTGACAACAGGCTGACCATCTTTATACACATAATCCCAACCGACAATTGTTCCGAAATCATCACCTTTATGCAAAGCCATCTGCGGACCGTTTTCACCCCAGATGTCTGCAAGGATATATGTGCTTGCATAATCACCCAGACTTTCCACACGATTTCTGTTTCTTGTAATATTGATACCGCTTTTGATCGTTAACTTTTTCCCCATGTAAACTGTTGCATTGATTAGCAATTCAAATCCGCGATTAGAGATAACACCATCATTAATGACAGCATAAGGAGATCCAGCAGAAAGCGGCAAAGGTGTATTGATGATTTGACCGAAAGAATATTTATAGTAATATGTAAAATCAACAACGATACGATCATCAAAGAAACCAAGATTCGTTCCTAACTCATAAGTATTCACACGTTGTGGTTTAAGAGCAATCGGAGGAATTACAGATGGAAAAGAAGAAGATTGATCACCGCCAAAAAGAGAAGTAGAATAATAGAATTCCGTTTTATAGGGATCCGCATCAGTTGCCGTTTGTGCAGCACCACCTCTGATTTTGCAATAAGTTAACCACTTGTTTTTGATCTTCAAGGCTTCAGAAGCAACATAGCTAACAGACATTCCGGGATAAAAATAAGAATTCGCCTTCGAAGGAAGAGTAGAAGACCAGTCATTTCTACCAGTCATTTCTATGAACAAATAATCTTTATAAGAAAGGTGAGCAAAAGAATAGACAGAATTTATTTTCTTCCTGTAAAATGAATTGACAGGAATAAGCGAATCTGGATTATCACCTGCAGTCACGACAGTAATATTTCCGTTTGCATCTTGTTCATAAACCGTAGATGTATAATTCGACAAACTATACCAGTTAGGATAATACCATTTTCCTGAATGTGCGCTCAGGCTATGCATGTCACGATCCCAGCTAGAGCCGCCGATGTTAAAGTCTGCATTAAAATCAGTATGAAAAATATTTTTCTTTGTAGCGGTAAATAAAAATTCGCTATTCAAACTTTTATCTTTTTGCTGAGATTCAGAATAGTAGCCATCGAGTAGGCCAATTAAATCGGCAGGTTTGTTCTTCGATTGAAATTCATCCAACGTATAATCAATTCCTGTACGGCCCATAAAATTTAGCCAAGGCATTATTGCATAATTGAGAGTTAATCCACCCAGCAATTTCGATCGGTCAAGTGTAGTGTTGTTGTTATAATAATTCCACCACAAGTAATTATTTACATAGAGATAAGGGAAACCCGTTTGTGGATTGCGTGTACCATCAGCAAGTGTAAAACTATTCAGGTCTTCTCCCTGATAACTTCTGGGCCAGGAATACAATAAACCTTTATTGAAAGATTGTGCATCTTCTCCGAGTAAAGGGCTATTCAACCGATGATAATTTAAATATGATGCAGACAGATTTAGACTCACCTTGTCAGACACTTTCAATGTGGAATTTGTGTTAATAGTGGTTTGATCAAAATTACTGTTGTGAACGATGGGAGTGTTGTTGGTTTGAGAAATTGACAAACGCATCGTACCGGCTTCGCCACCACCTTCTGCAGAAACATTGTGTGTAACAGAATGACCGTTTTGAAAAGGAAGTTTTAAATTATCCGGTTGTGGCGACCATTGACGCAAGCTTCCATCCCACCAACGAATAGTTTGTCCATCCATTTTCGGACCCCATGAAACTGCAGAGCCGGGATATCCGAATTCAGGATCCGTTGAGAGAGAAGGAAAAAGCGGAATATTATCAGAACCTAATTCAAAAGCCGGAGTAGAAAAAGTTGTTGAAGGCGCACCGCCGCCATAGGTATTTTGCACATCACGATAGCGATAAGGAGTTGTGATTTTATACGACATAGAATAAGCAACGCCGACACCATTTTGTTTCTTCCCTTTTTTTGTAGTGATAAGTATAACACCATTGGCACCTCTAGCACCATAAAGAGCGGAGGCAGCTCCACCTTTGAGGATATTCATTGATTCTATATCCGCAGCATTGATATTATTTATTGCCGAACCCCAATCCTTTCCTCTGCCAATGTCCGTTAATCCCGGATCGTTACTCATCGGAATACCGTCGACAACAATCAGCGGTTGATTATTTCCTGAAATATTGTTGTTCCCGCGAATAGTGATGCGGGTCGTTCCACCATCTACGCCATCAGGGTTGGCAATCTGAACGCCGGAAGTTTTTCCGGTCATTGCATTGAGAACATTCGCAGAGTTAGATTGCAAGATTTCATCGCCACCAATTTTTTCGGTAGAGTAACCTAATTCTCTTTTCTGTCTGTTCACGCCAAGAGCCGTAACGACTACTTCATTCAGCTGTTGTGTTTTCACAGCAAGTTTTACATTGATGGTAGATTGATTGTTAACTTGAATTGATTGCGTGATGAATCCAATAAAACTAAATGTAAGCGTATCAGAAGGAGAAAGATTATCTAAAGCATAATTTCCGTTGACATCAGTGACCGTAGCTTTAGTTGTGCCGTTAACAGAAACCGTCAGGAAAGGCATAGCTTCATCATCATTGGTTTTCACTGTTCCTGTAACCCGTGAATTCTGCGCATCTACAGAAATCAGAGTAAAAAGAAAGAAAAGAAAAGTGAGTAATAGGGTGCTCCTCATAGACATTAGTTTGGGAGACGAAATTAGAAAATTTGTTGGAGAAAAAAAGGGCAGGCGATGGATTTTGGAAAGGGAATTTCCAAATAATAAAAATTTTGGGATGGGTTGAAAGAAACTCTAATAGCAAGATCAAAAGCACAAATGGGGACGAGTTGTTCGCAGAAACCCGTTTAATTAAAGATTCGTGTAATTAGACCTTGTTATTAGAGTTGTAAATTTTAACAAAAGCGAGCAAACATTATGAAAAACAGAGCCACTCAACTAATGTATAGTGTAATAATGGAACATTAAAGCGCTAGGCAGGGGCTAAATTCGACCAAATAGCAAATATGAACGACAAGAGTCAAGATTTAGTCGATAAAAGAATGTGCAAAATAGCTACGATGGATTTTGGAAGGGGTCCTTAAGGGCCGTGTAAAGGGTTCATTAATTGTCGTTGTATTCATTGCCGTTGCCTGAAGGCAACGGCAATGAATACAACGACAATTAAGAGACGACAATAAATGTCAGCAATATTGATAGCCCCCCATCATCAACCGATCCACCCTAACACAATTTTTAAATCAGTATACCGTTCATGTTTTTGCATCCGAAAAATAAATTTCCGATTTCCTAAAACTCGAAACCATGAAAAAAGCAATTGCCATTTTAGGGGTATCTCTTTTCATGTTCGTCTTAAACACACAAGCCGGAGATTTTTTCAAACAGAAATCGTCAGGTTGGTTTTCAGTTGGAACACGCAATACTTTTAGTTTATTCAACGATATCAAAAATGAATCAAATGGTATTGGCCTTGGCGGACAATTTCGTATACAACTTAACGATCATTTCAATACAGAGTGGTTCGCCGATTATTTAACTTCTGAAATTGGAGTTGGCGCAGAACGCAACGATTATCACATTGGTTGGTCGGTGATGTATTATATCGGCAAAGATGTGTATTTCAATAAAACACTTCAGCCCTATATTCTACTCGGACATTGCTTCGATGATACACATGTTTTCATTGTTGATCATCCGGAAATAAAAGAAAATCGACTCAGCATGGCTACTCAGGCAGGAGTGGGAACACACATTAATATCACGGACCGGCTCGACATTAGTTTATCGGGGCAATATATGGTTCACTTTGGAAAGGAGTTGAATGTAGTGTACAAGGAAGGCGAATATGTAATTGAAAAAGCAAATCGCACAAGCACCGGTGGTCACTTGCTTATTGGGTTGAGCGCTAATTTTAAATTTGGAAAGCTTTGGAAGGTTGGATAGTTGAAGATTTTGTTATAAATTATTCCCGCAGAAGGCGCAGACTACGCAGATTTTACGCAGAAAAATCTGATGACGAAGAAAAGTTTCTTCATTGACTGAAGCCAAGAAAGAAAACGCAACAAAATACTTAAAATTATTTATTCGAGCTTTTTAAATGCTACATTTGCTTCAGTGAAATTCAGAAACAGGAAGAAGCTTTTATTTTTATTAAGCCAAACACCATAGCAATTCAGAAAAGATCTATAAATATTAAACAAATAAATACTACTCATGAAAAAAAACTACGCATTACGATTGCTTAAAGGTTGGCCACTTGGCTTGCTTTTGTTTTGTTTTCAATCCGCTTCATCACAAGTGGAGTTTCGGTATAATGCAGGTTTCGGAACTGCGCTTTACGATATCAACGATTCCGGAAATGCGATTCAAGCAGGAGGGGTTTATTCTTTTCCGACGAATTCCTTAACACCTATTGATACAGCAGCCACATCTCTGGTTGGGATTAATAACAATGGCGATCTGATAGGTGATATGCCAATTGTAATAAATGGCACAACCTTAAATCAACCGGGGTACAAGAAAAATGGTGTCTGGTATCCGATGGGATATTTTCCAGGCGCTACAGATCAAGCCAGTGAATATCTAGGACAAATTTCCGAAAACGGGAATTTTATAACCGGACAAATGTCTATCGACTGCTGTAGTAGTCAAGCTTTTTTGTACAATGTTACAACAGGCGTTATTGAAGAAATTGCTGATCCGGCAAATGAATACAGCGCCGGCTATTGTGTAAATAATGATGGTATTCTAGGTGGCTGGTATGACCCGCAACCTTCAGGAACATTAAGAGTCCCCGCTTACATGACAACAGGATCAGTGATAACCTCTGTGCCAAGTGCTTTGCCAACTTTGTCAAGCGTTAATCAAGTTAGTGCAATTAATAGTTCTAATGTAATGGTGGGTGATCGCGATGGAGTTCCATTTGTATACGACTTAGCGACGAATACATTTACATCCTATCTAGTGCCTTCAGGTTATGACAACGCAACCTTTACAAGCATTTCCGAAAATGGTATTGCTGTTGGATATTGTCAGATTACTTTTCCCAATATAGTTCGTGATGCTATTATTCTTCACCCTTCACTTGGAAGTCAGCCGGTGCTTATAAGCGGAATACTCGCTGCACACGGCATTACATCAGTCCCAACAGTAGATGGATTACTAGGAACAGCCATTGCAATTTCACCTGATGGGAATTTTGTTTGTGGCTGGGAGAATGCATTTGTCGCTTTTGCTTCCGGTTGGGTAATTAATTTTAGCGACTCTTTAATAAGCGATTGCTATGCAACATGCCCTCAAGATATTTTTGAAGTCAGTCTTACCGGTCCAAAAGTGATTAATTATGACGTTCCAATAACGTGCAGTAGTCACCCATTAGCAAGTGTTGTATTGGTATCCGGACTAGCATCCGGTTCACTGTTTCCTATTGGAACAACATTGGTAGTACACAACCTCGTAGATACAAATGGAACAATCTTGAACTCATGTAGTTTTTCGGTAGTTTTATCCGATACATATTGTGATCCTTCAAGTATTAATAATACAACTGAACCTATCACACTTGTAAATATAGCAGACATCAACAATGTTTCATCTGAAAGTGCGACAGCCGACTACGAAGATTTTACGACTATCATAGGAAATGTTGAGATTGATTCAAGCTATACTGCAACGTTCAAAGGGAATACCGGTGGTCCTTATGCTGACTTTTTCAGAGTTTATATTGATTGGAATCAGGATGGAGTTTTTAACGATAGCGATGAAAGTTATGACATGGGTAGCGTGGATAGCTCTACGGGAATAGATACCATTCAAACAGCAGGAACTATTGCAGTCCCTTCAAACGCTTTAGTTGGTTTAACAACGATGAGAGTAATTAAAAACTATTATCAATCCACAACTTCACCATGTATGATTAGTTCCGGTTATGGTCAGACAGAAGATTATACATTGAATATAATTAGCAATCCTACAGGCATAGGATCAATTAACTCTTCAAGCATCAGGTTTTATCCGAATCCTGTGAATGATATTTTGAATGTGAGTGCTACCGGCATTATTAATTCGATCTCAATTTGTAATATGATTGGACAAGAGGTAATTCAATGTAAAATGAATACGGCATCAGGTCAAATAAATGTATCATCACTTCCGAAAGGTATTTATCTTGTGAAAGTAACAACAGGAAGTACAGTGAAAACATATACGATAAGTAAACAATAAAAGTATTCAGATATTTATAAAATCGCTCGGCATAGTCGAGGTTGTCCCAAAGTTAGTTGAAAAAACTTAGCAGCAAACTAAATTGCTGCT
>CAYHCU010000179.1:0-6468 GCA_964355035.1 uncultured Flavobacteriales bacterium
TGGAAAATGCATGAGCCGGAATCTGACTAACTTTTACTTGTTTTGTTGAGGAGGCCGTACAACCTTTTGTTGAGGTGACTGTTAATGTTACTTGATAATTTGTAGCTACAATGTAATAATGAGCAGGCTATTTTAACTGATTGGTTTGATTGTCTCCGAAATTCCATAGGTAAAGACTATCGATCGAAGAACCCGGATTAAAAAATTCCATTAAGTCTCCAAAACAAGTAGGAGAGTAGGTAAATTGAACGTTAGGTGTTTGATTTACCCGGATAAATTTAGATAATGTATCGCTACAACCAAAATTTGTAATAATAATTAGCGAGGCGCTATAGTTAAGAGTTGTATCGTATTGATGCGTTGGATTTGAAAGGGTAGAGGTATTCGTTCCGGGATTCCCAAAGTCTCCGAAATTCCAAAGATATTGAGAAATTGTACTTAACGAATCACACGTACTTTGACTGGTGAATTGTACTGCTCGATGTGAGCAAGGTAAATTTGAAATGAAAGCTGCTTGCGGTTGCGGATGAATACCGACTTGCATTTGCTCTTGATCAATACAGCCTTCTGTCGAAACGATTGTTAAGGTTACAGGATAACTTCCTGCACTATCAAAAGTAAAAAATGTATTTGCGAAAACGGATGAATCATTTGCCGTAAAATTCCATAAATAAGAAACGATTGAACTTCCTGAAGCCGGTGTGGATTGATCGGTAAAACTTGTCGTTGATCCTAAACAAGAACCTGAATATGTAAAAGATGCATGTGGGCTCTCAAGAACAGTTATTGTTTGCTGCTCAACCGGACTAGGACAACTTGTCGGCGAATAGGCGATAAGGTTTACTGTGTATGTCCCAGGTAAATTATAAATGTGATTCGGAGATGCAATGCTGTCAATTTCTCCATCTCCGAAATCCCAACTCCACGATGAAATTGTGTCTCCTGAAACCGTTGAAAGATCTGTAAACTGTGCACTATTTCCCTGACATAATGTTGTCGGAAAATTAAATGAAGCCACAGGAATATTGCTGATTCGTATTTCTCTGGTAACGGTATCATTGCAACCATTGCTTGCGGTAACAATAAAATCGACTAAGTAATTTCCTATTGAATTCGGATAACTATGATTTGGTGAAAATGCTGTATCAGAATTCCCGTCTCCAAAATTCCATAGATAACTTGTGATCGTCGAACCATTTGCGATTGTAAGATTTGAAAAATTTACCTGTTGGCCAACACATGTATTTATTTCATTGAATCCTGCTATAGGACTTGAATTGACAACTAAGTTTGATGAATAATTTGATGAACAGTTTTGATCGCTTATAACGGTTAACGAAACAAGATAATTTCCGCCTGTTGTGAAGGCGTAAATAGGATTTTGTAATGTACTCGTATCGCCATTCCCGAAATTCCATGACCAAGAAGAAATGCTTCCTGTTGAAACTGTGGATAGATCTGAAAAAGGTGTTAACGTATTCGAGCATCCAATTGAAGTTGTAAAATTTGCTATTGGTTTTGGTGAAATTGTAATTTGTTTGATGATGGTATTGTCGCAAGTTCCTGAACTAGTCGTTAAATTAACATTAAATGTACCTGCAGTTGTGAATAAATGAGTAGGGTTCTGTAACGTGCTTGAATTTCCATCTCCGAAATCCCAATTCCAGGAACTAATGGAGCCTCCCGAGATGAATGAGGAATCAATAAAATTGATACTGTCTCCGAAACATTGATTGACTACTTCGAAATTGCTAATGGGAGCATTTATAACTTGTACTTGTTGCGTTGAGCAAGAACTGTTTCCGAAATTATCAAAGGCAGTAAGAGTTATTGAATAAATACCAGTTGAACTGTAGGTCACATTCAGAGGGACGCTGTCATGGTTTAAATAAGTTGAGACTGCAACTTCATTAGTGTATTTTATTATTTGAATATTGGAGGAGCCTCCATTTTGGATGGCCACATATTGACTATTACCCTTCCTAATAACTTCAATTCCTTTAGGATTGCCTCCGCCAAAATACTCTAACCCTAATGAAATAGCTGTGTTCCCGGATAGCGAATTACCTAAATCATATTTTCTGATTTCTGAACTTGAATAATTGGAGGTTATTAGTTTCCATCCTGCACTATCTTGCAATAGTTCAAGATCAGAAGGACTTCCTTCTGAAATGATGGTAGTGAATGTAGGAGAAGTATTAATTGTTGTTCCAAAATTTGCTTTGATAATATTTGTTGAATTATATCCTGCAAAGAAGCCATAATAATTCCCGCATTCTTTTGCAATAATTCCATCCAAAACATATGTTGTTGCAGGAATAATGACAGGTGCATTTACTATTGGGGTATTCAAAATTGAACTCCCGAATTCGTAAAGTGTAAAACTTCCTGCAGTGAAATTTGTGGCCATCGCAAAAATATTTCCGCTTGAATCAGGAAAAATTTTTATCGACCATGGACTAATCAAATTACTCGTTGCGCTGTTGAACAACAGCGTGATATTGTCTGGTATGTTTAATAAACTTGTTCCAAGGTGAAAACGGGAAAGTGAGTAATTCCCATTGTCAACGACTAGACCATACCATTCATTGTTTTCTTTGTATAAAGCGATGTCAAATGGTTGCGCTAAAATTCCTAGGTTGCCTAAGTCTTCAATGCTTGTCATTGGGTTTTCTATCCCATTTGCATAAATAGCTCTGTGAATTTTACCATCTGTGCTTCCAGCGAAAAATGCAATGGCTGTATCGTTTTGTGTTTCAAAAGTTATATCTGTCGGGTATTGAACTCCCATTGCAGTATCAGATATTTTTACTCCAGGATTTCGAAAGAAACCAGCGGTAAAATCCCACTGGTATCCCACAGCATTTGAGCTCAAATTCGAAATTGGTAATGGTGTCCCTGCGCAAATAATTGATGGAACCGTAAAACTTGCTGCCGGACATTGTCCTGATACGTTCTGACAAACCAGAACGGTCTGGAGAATTGATATCAAAATGGGTAGAAACTTTGTTCTTAAATTGCTATGCATTTAATCAGATAATTTACAGTAAACTCATGTTTTGGTACCAACCAACCCACTTGTTTTGTATACGAAGACCAATTTCGAAAGTTTTAAATTTTTACATCTTTCAATTGCGCCTTATATAGATCGTAAGTCTCTGATATTCCATTATTTAATTCTACTTTTGGCCGCCACCCCAATGCCATAATCTTCGAAGAATCCATTAGCTTTCTTCCTGTACCGTCAGCGCGTGTGGTATCAAAAATGATTTTTCCGGTAAACCCGACAATATTGGAAATCATAAGCGACAAATTTGAAATGCTGATATCACTTCCAAATCCGACATTTAAAAATTCGGCTCCGTCGTATTTATTCATCAGGAGCAAACATGCTGATCCAAGATCATCTACATGCAAAAATTCTCGCATCGGTTTGCCACTTCCCCAAACCACAACTTCTGAAGAGCCTGTAATTTTTGCTTCATGAAATTTTCTTATCAAAGCAGGTAAAACATGCGATTTTTCCAAATCATAATTATCATTTGGCCCATATAAATTTGTTGGCATTGCAGAAATAAAATTGCAACCAAATTGTGAACGGTATGCTTCACACAATTTTATTCCTGCAATTTTTGCAATGGCATAGGGTTCATTTGTGGATTCTAAATATCCTGATAAAAGGTATTCTTCCTTTAAGGGTTGTGGTGCATTGCTTGGATAAATACAGGAAGATCCTAAAAATCACAGTTTTTTTACTTTATTCTGCTTTGAGGCTTCAATTACATTTAATTCTATAGCTAAATTGTCGTATAAAAATTCTGCCCTGTATGTGTTATTCGCGCCAATTCCGCCGACTTTCGCTGCCGCCAGAAAAACATATTCAGGCTTTTCCTGAACAAAGAAGTCATTTACTGCTTCTTGCTTTCGCAAATCTAGCTCTGTGGATGTTCTTAAAATTAGGTTATGATAACCATTGGCACTTAAAATTCTGACAATTGAAGAGCCAACCATGCCGCGGTGACCAGCGATAAATATTTTAGAATCTTTATTCATGATAATTTAAGATATTATGTCCTCCATCTTTCAAGTATTTATCCTTTTTGAAAAGTGCAAGATCGCTTTTTACCATTTCAGTCACTAACATTTGAAGGTCATATTTTGGTTTCCAGCCTAATTGCTTTTCGGCTTTTGATGGATCTCCTAATAATAATTCAACCTCTGTTGGGCGAAAATACTTTTCGTCAATACACAATACTAACTTACCTATGGGAACATTGTAATCCTTATTGTTACAAGAAGCAACATATGCTTTTTCGTTTATTCCGGTGCCTTTGAAATCTAATTCAATTCCGGCTTCACGGAAGGACATGATCAAAAACTCTCTCACCGTAGTCGTTTTTCCTGTGGCAATCACATAGTCTTCCGGTTTATCTTGCTGAAGAATTAAATACATCGCTTCAACATAATCTTTTGCATGACCCCAATCGCGTTTGGAATCTATATTCCCTAAGTATAATTCATCTTGCAATCCAAGGGCAATACGCGCAACCGCTCTCGTGATCTTTCGGGAAACAAATGTTTCTCCCCGTAGCGGTGATTCATGATTAAAAAGAATGCCGTTTGTTGCAAACATACCATAGGCTTCCCGATAATTAACCGTTATCCAATAGGCATATAGTTTTGCAATTGCATACGGAGACCTTGGATAGAAAGGTGTGCTTTCTGATTGCGGTACTTGCTGAACAAGACCGTATAGCTCAGAAGTTGAGGCTTGATAGATTCTTGTCTTTTTTGCCAATCCAAGAATTCGAATTGCTTCAAGAATTCGCAAGGTTCCAATGCCATCCGCATTTGCTGTATACTCAGGAATTTCAAAGCTTACTTTGACATGCGACATTGCCCCCAGATTATAGATCTCATCAGGCTGGACTTCCTGAATGATGCGAATCAGATTGGTGCTATCTGTTAAATCACCATAGTGCAATTTAAAGTTGATGTTTTCCTCATGTGGATCAAGATAAAGGTGGTCTATTCGGTCGGTATTTAATAGAGAGCTTCTCCTTTTTATACCATGGACCATATAGCCTTTCTTTAAAAGAAATTCTGCTAAATAGGCGCCATCTTGTCCTGTAATCCCTGTAATTAATGCAACTTTCATAGTCTTGAGTCAGGACTCAAATATAAGATATTTTTATCAGATGATTGATCCTCTTTTGAGCGGATCAAATGAAAAATGAATACAAAAATTTCTTCTGTATTTGTCATTTATCTCCCTTTTAATCCTATTTTGCTTCTTCCTAATTCCACCAATTATGAAACTTGTTTTTGCAACTAATAACAACCATAAACTCAAAGAAGTAAAACAATTGCTGCCGGATTCTATTGAACTTTTGAGCCTTAGGGACATTGATTGCGATGATGATATTGCCGAAACCGGAAGTACGATTCGCGATAATGCTTTTATCAAAGCCCGCTATATCTATGAGAAGTTTGGAATGAATTGTTTTGCTGATGATACCGGTTTAGAAGTCGATGCTCTTGACGGTCGTCCTGGTGTATATTCCGCTCGGTTCGCCGGGCCTTCCGGACGATCAGAACAAAATATTGAAAAACTGTTGACTGAATTGAAAGGCATTGAAAACCGGAAAGCAAATTTCAGAACGGCAATTTCACTTATGATAGATGGTGTAGAAACTACTTTTGAAGGGATAATAAATGGTGCCATTACTTCCTTTGAATCAGGAGACAAAGGTTTTGGCTATGACCCTGTTTTCTTACCGGATGGCTATGATAAAACGTTTGCTCAAATGTCTGATATCGAGAAAAATTCTATTAGTCACAGAGGCATAGCCGTGAAAAAACTTGTTGAATACCTAGAGAAAATTGAAACTCCTTTAGTTTAGTTTTCCGAATTATTTATCTTTTACTGATAGCGTCGCATAGAAAAAAATAAAAAACATCATTAATACGTAACCGCCAAAGAGAAAAGAGTAGATGTGCGTCCATTGTTTTAAATATTTTTCCATTATAACCACCAGTAAGAGACTCATCAATGTTACGGCCCAAAAAACAAGCGCTACTTGTCGGTCGCTTAATCCCAAATAGGCTAAAGCATGGGTGGTGTGGTCTTTTCCTCCAATAAATGGACTTTTACCCCTTGAAATACGATTAATGACAACTGTTGTAGTGTCTATGATTGGCATTATAAACACGATTAAAGGCAAGAATAAATTTCTCGCACTGATTAAGTCTCCTGAAGGTGGTTCAGCATTCCACAAATAACGGATGCCCATTGCCGCAAGAAAAACGCCTAAGAATTGACTGCCTGTGTCTCCCATATACATCTTAGATGGATGCCAGTTGAAGAAAAGAAAGCCAACAAGAGATGCCATTACTCCTAGCATAATGATAAAATATACGCTATTGTATTCTTGATGAAATAACATTACAGTCAAGGCCGAAAGAATA
>CAYHCU010000180.1:0-6463 GCA_964355035.1 uncultured Flavobacteriales bacterium
GCTCGTGCCTTCTTAACCTATGCAGGAGAAAAAGACGGAAGCAATAAAAGTGAAGATGAACTTGCATTTTTCCGAGAGGCGAGAGAATACAAAAGCAAATTGATGGCAGAGCAACCAAATGGTGATTATGCACAAACGATGATCCGTCAATTCTTTCTTAGCGTGTATCATTATTATTTCTTTACAGAATTAATGAAAAGCAAAGACGAAACTTTTTCCGCTTTAGCTGAGAAATCATTGAAAGAAGTAACCTATCATGTGCGTCATAGCAGCGAATGGACAATTCGTTTCGGTGATGGCACGCAGGAAAGTAATGTTCGCACTACAGAAGCAATTGAAACTTTATGGAAATACACAGGAGACCTATTTGAAACCAATCAGGTTGATGAAGAATTATTAAAAGCAGGAATTGCTGTTGATATGAAAATCGTAAAAGCCGGATGGGAGAAAAAAGTGCGCGAAGTTTTTAATACGGCTACTCTTTCTGTTCCTGAAGAGAATTACATGATTGGAGGAAGTATTAACGGAATACATAGTGAACATCTCGGTCATCTTTTATCAGAAATGCAAATATTGCCTCGATCATTTCCGGGAGTTGAATGGTAAATACAATCACCGGATGCTCAAATTAAAATTTTCCGAAAAAGAAATATTCAATTTAATTGCCGGCATACCCGACCCGGAGATACCTGTGATTACAATTGAAGATCTCGGAATATTAAGAGAAGTCAGAATTGAAGCAGACAAAGTTCTCGTTTTAATTACGCCAACTTACAGCGGTTGTCCTGCGATGAAAACGATAGAGAACGACATCATAGAAATTTTCAACAAATTTGAAATAGAACCATATCAAATTAAAACAATTTTTTCACCAGTATGGACGACGGATTGGATCTCAGACGAAGCGAAAGAAAAATTGAGAGCGTATGGTATTTCTCCGCCGGAAAAATCAAGTTCAGATAAAAATGTTTTAATGAATCGCAATGTACATTGTCCGCAATGCAAAAGTTCAAACACAGAACTCATCAGTCAGTTTGGTTCAACCGCCTGCAAAGCGCTTTACAAGTGCAAAGATTGTCTGGAACCGTTTGATCATTTTAAATGTCATTGATTTTTACCTCCCAAGAAACACCGGTTTCCTTTTTTCCAAAAAAGCTTTCACTCCTTCGTTGTAATCATACGTTTGTCCGGCTTCGGCTTGCAGCATTTGTTCCTGAAAAAGTTGATCTTCAAATTTATTGCTGAACGATTTGTTCAACAACCGTTTTGTTAAACCGAGACTTTTCGTAGGCATCTCTGACAGAGTTTTTGCTGTTTGAAAAGCCGTGGTTTGCAGATCAGCATCCTCCACCATTTTATAAATCATTCCTAAGTGAACAGCATCTTCAGCAGAAACTTTTTCACCTAACATCATCAAAGCAGTGGCTTGTTGAAAGCCAATCAAACGAGGTAAGGTATAGGTTCCTCCGCTGTCAGGAATTAATCCAATTTTACTGAACGCCTGAATAAAATTTGCAGAGCGTCCGGCAAAAGTAATATCGCAGGCAAAAGAAATATTTGCACCGGCACCTGCAGCCACACCATTAACAGCACAAACGATAGGCTTTTCAATTATTCGTAGCAGGATAACAATAGGATTATAATGTTCGGCGACAATCGTTTCAATTCCGGGACCACTTGGATCGATAGCCTCAGAAAGATCTTGTCCGGCACAAAAAGCTTTTCCTTCGCCGGTAATATATATTGCTCTGACATTATCATCTTTCTGAGCGTTCTTCAAAGCGCTTTGAAATTCAAGTGCCATTTCACGATTGAAGCTATTAAATTTTTCCGGACGATTGAGAGTGATGCGGGCTACGGAGCCGTCGAGTGAGGAATTGATAAACATGACGACAAGGTAGGGAATTTTCATGAACAGAGGTGGTATAAGGAAAAACTTAGAAGTCAAAAACCATAAATAATAAACCAAAATATCTTGTAAAGTTAAAGTTAGATTAATTTGAAATAGATTTTTACGATGCCTTGAGGAAAGTCAAATTATTGGTCAAATAGCTATAAGAACTAAGTATGATCTAGATTATTGTTTTGGAGATTTGGAGAATTAATTTTTTCTTATACCTTTAAGGCATAAATTCATTGCTATTCTTTAACTTTAATCCAAATAAGTCATGAAAAAAATCACCCGAAAAACTCTATTTCAAGTCACAATTTCTCGTTTTTTTTACCATGTTATCGTCCTCCATTAAACGAGAAAATATCCGGAAAATGAATATAAAAACAACCTGTCTTTTTGTAGGGTTGTTATGCTATTCATTTTCCGGTTTTTCTCAAAAAGAAAATAACATCTGGTGCTTTGGTGATAGTGCCGGAATTAACTTTGCTGACACAGCGAACCCTGTAACTTTTTCTTCAAGCCTTGATACCAGAGGTTCTTGTGTTTCAATTGCCGATTCCGCAGGGAATCTGCTTTTTTATGCGAATACAAGAGCAGGGATAGCAAATCATTCTACACTTGTATGGAATAAAAATCATCAACTGATGCAATACGGCGATTCAATAGTAGGTAGCGGATGGTACAATGAATTATGTATTGTTCCATTTCCCGGGAATCCGGATAAATACTATTTGTTTTTTGTCGGTGTGACCTCCAATCCCGGACTTTATTACTCAGTGATTGACATGTCCCTTAATGGTGGCTTAGGAAGAGTGGTTCAAAAAAATGTTATTATTCATAGTCTTCTGAGTTGGGATGCATTAGCTGCTATTAAACATGCAAATGGAAGGGATTGGTGGTTGATTTCTAAGGATCGATCAAATGGTTCTTCGGGTAACAATCTTTTTCATGTTCTTTTTTCAACACCATCCAATCTTTCAGACTCTATACAACCAATTGGTTTAAACGCTAATGGCGGTTTAGGTAGCTTAACTTTTTCTAAAGACGGGACAAAACTTTTATTTTCTTCCTATAACGGTTTGGTAGAGGTTATGGATTTTGACCGGTGTACAGGTTTACTTTCAAATGCCAAAACTATTTTAACTAATTTTAATACACCTCGAATATCCGGTTCTGCGTTTTCACCTAATGGAGAAGCAGTTTATATTTCCACAAGTAATGGCAATAGTTACCTCATGCAGTTTGACCTTAACGCGCCAAATATACCAAACTCAAGAGACACGATTGCCTCCTTAGTTTTGCCTTATGAAGCAGGTGGTTCACTAAGACTGGCACCTGACAATAAAATTTACTGGGCATGTGCTTGGACAAATGGTATTAATTATAATTATCCTTATCAAGACACTATGTATCATTTTGAAAATATGAATATAAGTGTCATTGAAAATCCAAATGTTCTTGGTTCAGGATGTAATTTGTCATTATATGGCTATAACTTAGGTGGTAAAAGAGTTTATTGGGGTTTACCGAACAATCCAAACTATTCGCTTGGGCGCATTCAGGGAAGCAATTGTGATTCGTTGTTTAATTCTACAAGCGCATTGAATGAAGAAGAAAATCATTCTGTTGTTTATCCAAACCCATTCTCCAAATCCTTTCTGATTCGTTTCCCGGATCAATCGAAAAGGAATATATTAATTTATACCGGTAGTGGTCAACTTGTTTATTCCGAAAATTCAAATTCGCCGGAAATGAATATTTCATTGCCTGCATTATCGCCTGGAGTTTATTTGCTGAAATTGATATCCGAAAAATATTCAGAAGTGATTTCGGTTTTTAAGATTGAATAATGAACCATTATGTTAAAAGTCAAAATTGATTATTAAATCTGTGGTTCGCATTCCGAAATTCAATTATTTTAAAATAAAAAAACCCGACCGCCATGATCAGGTTTTTTTATTTTTCCGGCAAAAATTATTACTTCACTTTTGCAGATAATTCAGCGCCGGCTTTGAATTTAGCCACACGTTTAGCAGCGATTTTAATCGGCTTACCGGTTTGTGGATTACGGCCATTGCGGGCAGAACGTTTAGCAACGGTGAAAGATCCGAAGCCGATAAGAGCTACGCGCTCTCCTTTTTTCAATGTTTTAGAAGTCACATTCATAAACGCTTCTAAAGCACGAGATGCATCAGCTTTGGTAATTTTTGCTTCAGATGCCATAGCATCCACCAATTCAGCTTTGTTCATTTTACGCTAGTTTTTTTAATGATTAATACTCATAGTGATTGATGAGCTAAAAGTATGCTGCATACTATGTTTAAGCAAAATTTTGAGGCTTAAATGTTAATAAAAACCTCGTATTGTTGAAAACTTCACGCTCTTTTGCCTCGATTTTTTTTCAAAGCGAACATCAGCAGTAATTTCTTATCTTAGCATCCCTTAAAAAACCAGAAATCAAGAATGGAAAAGTTTGTTGTCAGTGCAAGAAAATATCGTCCGATTACATTTAATACTGTAGTTGGTCAACCGAATATAACCAATACGCTGAAGAATGCGATCAAGAATAATCACCTTGCACAATCCTTTCTTTTTACCGGTCCACGTGGTGTCGGTAAAACCACTACTGCCCGGATTTTAGCCAAGACAATTAATTGTTTGAATGTTTCACCGGAAGTTGAAGCTTGCAACACCTGCGATATGTGTGTTGCTTTCAATGAAGGACACTCCTTAAACATTTATGAATTAGATGCAGCCAGTAATAATTCTGTTGACGATATACGTGCATTAGTTGACCAAGTGCGCTATGCACCGCAGATGGGGAAATATAAGGTCTACATCATTGATGAGGTTCACATGCTCTCTGCCTCTGCCTTTAATGCATTTTTGAAAACATTAGAAGAGCCGCCATCTTATGCAATCTTCATTCTTGCCACAACAGAAAAGCATAAAATCATTCCAACAATACTTTCACGATGCCAGATTTTCGATTTCAGCCGGATTTCCGTCGATAATATCGTAAGTCATTTGCAACATGTTGCTTTGAGTGAAGGAGTCACAGCAGAAGTTGATGCTTTACATATCATAGCACAAAAAGCCGAAGGTGCACTTCGTGATTCACTGAGTATTTTTGATCAGCTGGTTTCTTTTGCCGGGAATAATCTAACCTATAAAGACGTAATCGAAAACTTAAATATTCTTGATTATGATTACTATTTCAGAATTACGGATGATCTGTTAGCAGGTAAAATTCCAAATGTGCTGATGGCTTTCGATGAAATATTAAACCATGGATTCGACGCACATAATTTCATCAACGGTTTAGCTTCGCATTTCCGGGATCTGTTGGTTTGTAAAGATGCAATCACCTTAACGTTGCTGGAAGTGAGTCCATCGGTCAAAGAAAAATATAGTGTACAATCAATTGCCTGTGATGCAAACTGGTTACTTGCTCTATTGGATTTAGCAAGCAAAGCAGATTATCAATATCGCTCAGCGAAAAATCAACGGCTACACATCGAACTCGCTTTAATGAAAATGTGTACTAGTAATCAAACACTCTCTGCTCCTAATGAAGGAGTTAAAAAAAAAATTGAACTCGCAATAAATCCAACAGTTTCTACACCAATTGCAACTCCTGTCGTTGCAGCATCACCAACAGCAGCTCCTGTTCAATCTGAAATATCTAAATCAGAGTCAACTCACACAAGTATAAAAACTGAAACACCGTCTCCGGCACAACCTAGTCCTGTGCGACCTGCTTCGCCATCTTACAAAAAGTCTATTTCAATTAACGATAAATTAAAAGGGACTTCAGATAATAAAAGTGTAACGGCAACCGAAGAAATTCTGCCCGACATTTCTACTCCTTTCGATCAAGCCCTATTAGAGGGACTATGGAGAATTTACACAGACAAATTAGAAAAGCAAGGACGTATGACCTTAGCCGCAGCATTGAAAAAAAGAAATCCAATAATCGGTGAAAATTTCCAACTGAATTTTATTGTCGACAGTGCAGCAGCAGAAAAAGATCTCAACGAAGAAAAATTAGAACTTTTAATTTACCTGAGAAAAGAATTATCGAATTACAAAACTACCTTATTGGTGAGTATAAGTACTAGTGAATCATCAGACGGCCCAGCCTATACGCCTTCAGAAAAATTTAAGAAGCTTGCAGAAATTAATCCGGCGATGAATGATTTAAAGAAGCAGTTTGATTTGGAAATAGAGTATTGAGGAGGACGGGGTTAGAGGTTGGAGGCTATAAGTTAAAGGTCAAAGGTCAAAGGTCAAAAGTTATAAGTTATAAGTTATAAGTTAAAAGTCAAAAGTTAAAGGTCAAAATTTAAAAGTTAAAGGCATAACTGTCCGGTTAAATTTTAAAATTGACTGTACATTTATATCTATACCTGAAAAGTAAAATGCTGACTTTACATTCACAGCAAATGCTGTAAGCATCTTGTCGCCTTACGTCACACCTCCTCCCGACAACGCACTAACAGTGTCATCCTGTAAGGCAATGTCATTAAGTTAGTGTATAAAATAATGACCTTCAATAGCATAGGATTG
>CAYHCU010000181.1:0-6397 GCA_964355035.1 uncultured Flavobacteriales bacterium
CATCATGGAAACTAGCTAAAATCGCATATTGACATCACATCGTTTTTAAAACTTCTCCCCAAAGGCCTTCAGGGTGCTCTGAGAAAGCAAAATCTTTTACGCAATTGGAGATGAGCCACGTATGACCTTTCAACTCAGCTGTCAATTGCTGCGGTTCCCAGCCGCTATATCCGGCAAAGAATCGGATGTCATTCTTCGTAACTTGATGAGTATCGATTAGAAGTTTTAGCATTTCTAAGTCCCCACCCCAGAAGATTCCCGGCATAATTTCTTTACTTCCTTCTAGTTTCTGACCTAATGTATGAAGAAAATGGATCGTATCTGTTTGCACTGGGCCCCCAAAATACAGTGGGGAATCAAATGGAGGAAAGTCCTCTAAAGCGTCATTTAGTTGAAGATCGGTCGGTTTATTGAGGATAAATCCTACCGTGCCTTCTTCACTATGTTCTCCTAAAAGAATGACTGCTCTTTTGAAATAGGAGTCCAGTAAAAATGGCTCTGATATTAAAATTCTGCCAACTTCAGGATCGAGATATGTTGTTCTTTTTCTCATTTGTTTTTATTCTAAACAGGTTTGAGTTTGTGTTTCTTGATTCCGTTCAGTTTTTCCTCGCAGAATATGTTCTATTTTACAAAATATCAGAAGAGGGGTTCACTTAGAAAGGCTTGAAAACTTACAACGTGAAAATGAAAGAAGTGTATTTCTTTCAGAAAATCAAATAATTATAAAGGGCTTATTTCATGTTTTATCGCATGAAATATCGAAATTGCAAGGGATTTCTGTTTATTGTCCAACATAAGTCAGCTTTTCTCTCCATATTTTTGCGATGTTTGCATTCTGAAATTATGAAAAAACTCCAAAAAGAAATCTTCACGCTGCGCACTGATTTTTCAATGAGTACGCTTGATGAAAAAAACATCGCCAAGGACCCTTTTAAACAGTTCCATAAATGGCTTGATAATGCCATTACTGCTAAAGCTAACGATCCAATAGCGATGACTCTGGCAACTGCAAATAAAAAGGGACAGGTTGACGCCAGAGTTGTCTTGTTAAGGGAGCTCGATAAAAAGGGTTTTACCTTTTTTACCAATTATAAAAGTGCCAAATCAAAGGCTATTAAAGAGAACAAAAATGTTTGCCTGAATTTCTTCTGGCCTGAATTGCAACGACAAGTACGTGTTCGCGGTACAATCGAAAAACTTCCCGAAAAAAATTCCGAAACTTATTTCGCTTCTCGTCCTCGTGAAAGTCAGATCGGTGGCTGGGCTTCTCAACAAAGTGAAGCGCTTTCCGGTAGAGAAGAACTGGAAAGTCGTTTTGAAAAACTAACTGCCCAATTCGAAGGGAAAAAAATTCCACGCCCTAAACATTGGGGCGGTTATCGGGTAAAACCTCTTGAAATCGAATTTTGGCAAGGCCGCCCAAGCCGTTTACATGATCGCCTATTATTTACGAAAGCGCGAACCGGAAAGTGGAAACTGAGCCGATTGAATCCTTGATTTCCGGAAGTCATATAATTTAAATTGGAGTTTCTTAAAAAATAGCTAGCCACTGAAATAATAGTGATTCGTAGTTTGTCGAAATGTTTATTCCAAAATTGAAAAACAACAGCTTGTTGTGGGAGGAGTCTCCCAATGGGACGCGAACCGCATTCGGTAAATGAATCAAGGCAAAGCCGCTTATTCATTGGGATAGAATGCGGTTGGAGCAGGTGGGGCCTTTTTTTGGTTACCTTTTTTGGGCAAGCAAAAAAGGTAAAAAGAAAGCAAATGGGTTTAAATATGTTAAACAATTGATGGAAATGATGAGGTTTATTTTATTTTTTCTAGATGCTAATGCAATTTTGTCGAAAGCTTTTCGTCAGAGTATTTAACAATCAATTCCAGAACCATTTATGTCCATCCGTATACTTATTGTTGCTGTCGTATTATTTCTAATCGATCTGTACGTTTTTCAGGGAGTAAAATTATTAATTCAAGGTAGAGCTATCTCTACTCAACGAATTGTTTTTTGGATTTACTGGGCAATTTCTGCACTTTGTATTTTCACCATATTCTTCGCTCAATGGAGCGATTGGCATACTTGGCCAAAAGCTTTGCGGGTGTATTCTTTTGCAATGATCTTTATTATCTATCTGACGAAAATATTTATTACTATTTTTATGTTGTTGGATGATGTAATCCGGGTTTTTCGTTATGTCTTTGGATGGATTGCAATAAAAGTTTCTTCCTCTCCTGAAGTAAGTGAAAGTTTCAGAGTATCCAGATTAAATTTTTTGGTCAAGACAGGTTTCGTTGTCAGTGCAATTCCATTCTTTTCTCTCATTTACGGAATGCTTAAAGGCGCATACAATTATAAAATTCATCGTGTGGACTTGTCATTTAAAAATCTTCCAAATGCTTTCGAGGGAATGAAAGTAGTGCAGATTTCTGATTTGCATACTGGCAGTTTTAACACAACTGAACATTTAGCCCGTGCAGTTGAATTAATCATGAATGAAAAACCTGATGTCATCTTTTTTACCGGCGATCTGGTGAATGATCTTCATACTGAAGCGTTGCCTTTTAGAGAAATTTTTCAATCTCTTACAGCTCCTTATGGTGTCTTTTCCATTCTTGGAAATCATGATTATGGTGATTATTATTCGTTTTCAAGTGTGGAGAGTAAAACTGAGAATTTAGATAAGTTGAAAGCGTTTCATGGTGAAGTAGGATGGAAGCTTTTGTTAAATGAACATACATATATCGAAAAAGACGGTAGTAAAATCGGCTTGATTGGTGTTGAAAATTATTCAGGGAAGAAAAATTTTTCACGTTATGGCAGCATGTTAAAAGCGACTACAAATTACGAAATCCAGGATGTCAATATTTTGTTATCTCACGATCCATCGCATTGGAATACTGAGATTACCAATAAATATCAATATGTCGACTTAACTCTTTCAGGACATACTCATGGAATGCAGTTTGGTGTGGAGATCCCGGGTTTCAAATGGAGTCCTGTGCAGTATATGTACAAGCAGTGGGCAGACCTTTATGAACAAGAGCATCAGAAATTATATGTCAACAGAGGCTTGGGATTTCTCGGATATCCGGGTAGAGTTGGTATCTTGCCGGAAATATCTGTTTTCAATTTAATCAAAGCTTAAAATGCTCTCCAAAAACCGTATCAAAGAAGTTACTGCCCTTCACCACAAAAAATTCCGCAATCTGGAAAATGTTTTTATTGTAGAAGGTGAAAAAGTGGTAGGCGATCTCTTGCTCTCCGGTTGGAAAGTGCTCACTATTTTTGCAACGCCTGATTATATCAATCGAAATCGTTTGTCGGGCGATATTTCCTGTGAAGTTTGTACAGAGAGCGAAATGGCGAAAATTACTGCACTGACAACATCGTCTCCTGTATTGGCTGTCGTAGAAATGCCGGCTAGCGATGCCGCTGTTGATATGAAAACCGGATTGAAATTAGTTTTGGATGGCATCAAAGACCCGGGAAATTTCGGCTCACTTTGTCGTATCGCTGACTGGTTTGGTATTGAAGAAATTATTTGTTCAAATGATTCTGTTGATTGTTTTAATCCGAAAGTTGTGCAAAGTGCAATGGGTTCTCTCTTTCACCTGAAGGTAATTTACACCGATCTCGAAAAATTGTTTCAGGATAATCTCAAAGAAAATAAACTTCCGGTTTATGGTACACTGATGCAAGGCGAAAATATTTTTACAACTGAACTATCAAAAACAGGTTTCATCGTTCTGGGAAATGAATCCAGCGGAATTTCTCGCGAAATTGAAAAATACATCACCCAAGCACTAACTATCCCAATTTTTTCCACCTCAAAAAATGGCCAGCCTGATTCGTTGAATGTATCGGTTGCTGCGGGGATTGTGTGTGCGCAATTTCGCAGAATGTAAGTCAAAAAAAATTGCTTTTTATTTGCAGGATCTGCAAGAGAAAAATTACACTTAAAATATTTCCCGCAGATCCCGCAGATGAAACGCAGATGAAAATGGGTCGCATTCATTTTCTGGGGAGTGATCAAAATTTCTCACCTAATTTGTATCTAATGGTATTCTAGGAACGGCGGCTAGCAAATACCTATTTGGATTCACCTTTAATAGCAGTAAACAAATCTTTGAACACACTCGTAAATTAAATATCTCTCCAACTTTTGAAACTGACCCAAGAAAATTAAAATTGAATCTTAACTCGAAGCCTTTTTGACTTTTAACTTTTAACTTTTGACTTAACAACAAACGCCCGCACAATTCTCCCCATCCATCGCCGCCGAAACAATTCCTCCTGCATATCCTGCTCCTTCGCCGCATGGATACAGTCCAATGATTTCCGGATGCTGTAAGGTTAAAGGATCACGGGGAATGCGTACAGGCGATGATGTTCTGGATTCTGTTGCTACTAATATTGCTTCATTGGTGTAATAGGGTTTCATCTTTTTCCCAAAGGCTTTCAAAGCATCTTTTATCGACAGAGAAACAATGGACGGAAGTGTTTCAACTAAATCAATGGAAGTGGTTCCCGGATAGTAGGAACATTCCGGTAATGTTACAGAAGTTTTTCCTTCGACAAAATCAATCAACCGTTGTGCAGGAGCTTTTAAATTTCCGCCCCCAAGTCGGAAAGCTGTTTGCTCGAATTCCTGTTGAAATTTTAATGCAGCTAAATTGCCATGATTGGAAAAGCGTTCATAGTCCTTCGAATTTATACTTACGACTAAACCTGAATTTGCAAAAGGATTATTTCTCTTTGATGGTGACCAGCCATTCACAACAATCTCTCCCGGTGCTGTTGCAGCCGGTGCAATTATTCCACCCGGACACATGCAAAAAGAATATACTCCTCTGTCTTCATATTGATGGGTGAGCGAGTAGGTGGCAGGTGGCAAAAATGGATTACGTGTTTCGCAATGGTATTGAACTTTGTCAATGATTTCTTGAGGATGTTCTACCCGCACACCTAAAGCAAAAGGTTTTGCTTCGATTTTTATTTTCCGTTTCTCTAGTAGTTCGTAAATATCTCGAGCAGAATGCCCGGTTGCAAGTATGATCTTCTCGCAACTGCGCTCAATCGTTTCATTGGTATTCACTTTTTTCAACAACACCGCTTTGATTTTATTTCCTTCAAGTATTATGTCCTCTAATCGTGTCTCAAAAAGTATTTCTCCTCCGGCTTTTAAAATTGTATTGCGGATTGCTTCCACCAATTGCGGAAGTTTATTGGTGCCTATGTGTGGATGTGCATCGACCCGTATATCGGGATCAGCACCATGATGAATCAATATGTCAAGTATGCGATTGACATCACCCCGTTTGTTGGAACGTGTGTATAATTTTCCATCGCTATACGTTCCTGCTCCGCCTTCCCCAAAACAATAATTCGAATCGCCATCTACAAGTCCTTCTCTGGTAATTAAAGCAAGGTCTCTTCGGCGTTGTTGAACATTTTTACCACGTTCAATTACCACTGGTTTAATTCCACGCTCAATGAGTTTCAATGCTGCAAACATTCCACCCGGACCAAAACCGATAATAAATACTTCTTTGGATTTAGAGACGTCGTTATCAAAATGAAATTTCGAGGTTTCTGATTTTCCTGACTCAGGAATTTCATCGATGAAAACTTCAACGAGTAATCTGATTTTTACAGTGCGTCCTCTTGCATCGATAGATCTTTTAAGCAGGCGGATGGCTTTGATTCTGTCCAATGTTACATTGGTAAGTTGTGAAGCCCGCTGCAACTGTTTGCTTTGATCTGCTGCCTCTTCGGGAAGAAGGACCAGCTCTAGTTGCTTTATCATGTTTGGTTTATTTTATCAAATTGTTTTATTCGAAAGTAAGCGAAATAGTGAAGGTCTTTGAGTAAAGGGCGTCAATCGGATTCGCATAAATGGTGTTTTCAGGAACGAGCAGATTTTTTAATCCTGTGTACATTTTTATCTCCGGCGAAAATTTGAAATAGGTCATGTAAAAATCAAATCCTAATCCGATTTCATAGCCGTAATCTTTTTTGGATAATTTTATAATGTCTTTATCAGTAGCTTTCACTTTTGCCTGTGAAACCATGTCAATTCCATATTTAAATCCTGCAAGTACATAGGCTCGATAATTATTTACCCGCTTCGACTTAAATTTTAATTCAATCGGAAATTCAAGATATGTTGATTCTACTTTTTTTGTTTGAGGAAGAGATAAAGTGTCATTGTAAAGCATTACATAGTTGAGATTTCTCTGCGCAAAGGATAGGGTAGGTAGAAATCGTAAATCAAAATAATTTCCAATTCGGAGATTACTCAGAATGGTCAGATTCAATCCGCCAACTGAACTGGATTCAATACTGTAAACAGAATCAATCACGTTAAAATTTCCAGCCTTTTTGATAACGAAA
>CAYHCU010000182.1:0-4789 GCA_964355035.1 uncultured Flavobacteriales bacterium
TTCTTTTATATCAGGAACCATTTTTACGGATATGATTTGAGACTTGCCTTGCTCAATGTCCATAAGTATAGACTGGTATCCAATCAATGTAAACTTCAATTTTGTTCCCGGTAAATTGGTCTCCATAAAATATTGACCATTGAAATCGGAATTTCTGCCTTCGTTCGTGCCTTCAAGAATGATGTTTACGAAAGGTAGTGGGTGGCCGGTCTTTGAATCAGTAACCAAGCCGCGGACAATTGTTTGTCCGAAAGTTGAAATTGGGAGTAAAAGGACCAATAATAAGGTGCTCAATGGATATTTCAAGTACTCAAGCATAAACGATTATTCGTTTTGAAAAGTAGTAGGAATAAGTGTTGCCTACAACAAAAGCTGAAATTGTTTTTGACATATGTTGTGTTAACATAAATTATTAGGTTGATGCTTTTCTCCTAAAACAAAACTACTTAAGAAATCGTGGTAAGAAGCATAAAATCATAAGCATAAGTTGAGAATAATCTGAAATTTCTGTGAATTTGTTAATTTTTCAATAAGTTCTATGGAACAAAGATAACGATTTATAGGGTTTGAATATTCAAATCTGAGCTGCAGATTTTTGAACAAAAATCCCGCTAATTGCTAAATTTCCTTTTTAGCTTGGTAAAAGTCGTAATTTCATTGGTAAACATTTTTTTTAAATGCTTTTTCGTTAAATCACCTCTTTTATATTTAAAATTTAATTAGTATATATGCATAGGGAAAAACCCTTCGGTTTGACTGCGAAATCATGCTTCTCATCTAGAATTATCGAACGACTGAATAGTTGCGTTCAAAATTTACTTTATAACTAATATGAATCAAGTATACACTAACACACAAATGAAATCAATAAACATTCAGGACGAGAAACTCACACCTTTAAAATTTCTGTTAAGGAAAATCATCTTTCTTATTTTCCTTTTCATTGGAATGAAACAATCGTTGGCTGTTGTATCAACTTATACGTTTGCTCCGTCAGTAGGAAATTATACACCATTAGTAGGTGGTGCAACTCTATACAGCGGCTCTTGGGATGATGGTTCTTCTGTTCTTTTAACCATACCTTTTACATTTAATTATAATGGAACCAACTATACCACATTAGGTATTAATGCAAACGGTTTCATTACACTGGGTTCGGTGAATGCGAATGTTTATTGTGGTCTTCAAACTAGTGCAATTAATTCAATCGCCGGTTATGGAACAGATTTAGTGGGTGCAAGCGTAACTTCTTCGATCACTTATGGTTCTCGTGGTAGTTTGCCAAACCGACAATATGTTGTTCAATGGAGTGATTGTGATCATTACAATACCGGAAATGTAAACCACTGGAATTTTCAAATCATTCTTAACGAAACAAGTAATACTGTGCAAGTTGTATGGGGTACAAGTACAGACGTTACTGCTTTAGGTGCAAATACATGCGCTGATGTTGCAACGGAGTCCGGAAATGTTGGCTTATTAGGAAGCTCAACCGCTGATTTTAATATTCGAAGTATTACCAATGGCACAGATACATGGGCAACATCTGCTGTCGGTGCAAATTTGACTGCTGTTTGTAATATGTCTTCAACTAATATTCCTGCACTGGGTACTACCTACACCTGGACTCCCGGAGCTGCGGTGCCAATGAGTTTTACTTCTTGTACAGCAGCCTTTTTAAATAGTGGTCAAGCTGTTTCTGTTAACACCACAGGAAATCAAATATTGCAAGTGCAAGTAGTTGCAGCCGGAACCTCGACACCATTAAATATTACATCGTTGACCTTATCAACAACCGGCTGTACAAATCCTCTTGCAGATATCACAAATGCAAAAGTTTATTTTACCGGCAATAGTAGTACGTTCTCAAGTGCTTCACAATTTGGAATTACTGCTACAGGCCCGAATGGTTCATACACGGTTACCGGTTCGTCAACTCTTTCTGAAGGTACAAATTACTTCTGGATTACCTATGATATTAAAGCTACTGCTGTACTTGGTGATGCACTTTCTGCTTGCTGCACACAAATAATTGGATCCGGTACTATGGGAACTCGTGTCCCAACTGTTTCTTGTCCGGCCGGAAGCCAAACGATTGCCACCGTTGGTACATGGACACCCATTACAGCATTGGCTCCTGCTGCAAATTCCGGTGTTATGATGGTTTTATCTGATGGTACTGTTTTATGTAAGACATCTTCCGGTGGCGCCAGCTACGGAAATATTTGGAACAAGCTTACTCCCGATATCAATGGTAGTTATGTGAATGGAACTTGGTCTTCAATTGCACCAATGAATCATACCCGACTTTATTTTTCATCGCAAATATTAAAAGATGGTAGAGTGTATGTTGCCGGTGGTGAATATGGAACAGGACTGGCACAAGCCGAAGTTTATGATCCTTTAACAAATGTTTGGACAATGGCTCCTTCGCCCGGTGCAAATGTTAGTGATGCGAATTCCGCAATTTTAGAAGACGGTCGTGTGATGCAAGCATTGGTAGCAGGTACATTAAGAAGTAATGTTATTTATAACCCCACTACAAATACATTTAGCCCGGGACCAAGTTGTCTTGGTATTCACAATGAATCTTCATGGGTGAAACTTCAAGATAATAGTATTTTATTTATTGATCGATTAGCAACAAGCTCTGAAAGATATATCCCCGCTACGAATACATGGGTTGCAGACGGAACAGTCCCTGCTTCTCTTTATGATCCTTATGGTTTGGAATTCGGTACAGCTTTACTATTGCCTGATGGAAGAGCCTTTTTCGTTGGATCAACAGGAAAAACTGCATATTATACTCCTTCCGGAAATACAAGTCCCGGCGTATGGACACTTGGTCCTGATGTGCCGGGTGCCAAAGGCCAACCTGATGCACCTGGTGCTATGATGGTTAATGGAAAAATATTGCTGACTGTTTCACCGGTCCCTATTTCAGCAAATCATTTTCCAACACCTACAACATTTTATGAATTTGATTATCTCACCAATACTTATACATTGATCAATGCTCCTAACGGAAGCACTTCGTTGAACATTAGTTGCTATATAACGAATATGACTGACTTGCCTGATGGCAAAGTGTTGTATTCGCAACAAGGGTCTTCTCAGTACTATGTTTACACACCTTCTGGTTCACCTTTAGTTGCAGGTAAACCAACAATAAGCAATGTTATTGCAAATGGTTGCAATGCATATACAATTACAGGAACAAAATTTAACGGAATATCAGAAGGAGCATGCTATGGCGATGATTGGCAAATGGCAACAAATTATCCTATCATTCGGTTGACTTCAGGCTCTAGTGTTTATTATGTGCGAACTGCAAATTGGAATAGCACAGGCGTTATGAGAGGTAATTTGCCGGATACAACTCAGTTTACCATTCCCGCTACTGTTCCTTCCGGAAATTATTCTCTTGTTGTAACAGCGAATGGAATTGCTTCTGATCCTATTGCTTTCACAGTGGGAACAACAGCAACTTTGAGCAGTACACTTTCTCCTCCTGCAATTTGCACAGGTGCGAATTTTACCTACACTCCTACAAGTGTTGTATCGAGTGCGACATTTACTTGGACTAGAGCAGCCGTTGTTGGAATTAGTAATGCTGCTATCACAATTCCTCAATCAAGTAATCCCAATGAAATACTTGTTAATACAACTGGAAGCCCTTTGAGCGTTGTTTATTTGTATTCAATTACAGCAAGTGGTTGCTCAGCAAATACGCAATCAGTTACTGTCACAGTCAATCCTACACCTACAGTTTCAGTTAACTCGTCAACAATCTGTTCAGGCGCTTCTGCAACATTAACAGCAACTCCTTCTCTTGCAGGAGGAACTTATCTATGGTCTCCGGGTGGACAAACAACTTCTTCCCTTACTGTGAGTCCTGTATCAACAACAATTTATACGGTTACATATACATTGGGTTGTTCTGCAACTTCAACCGGAACTGTAACTGTAAATTCTGCTCCTACCGTAACTGTAAATTCTGCATCAATCTGTGCGGGTTCATCAACTACATTGACAGCAACACCTTCCATTGGCGGAGGAACTTATTCATGGTCACCGGGAGGACAAACTACGGTTTCTGTTTCCGTTACTCCTGCATCAACAACAATTTATACGGTTACGTATACATTGGGTTGTTCTGCAACTTCAACGGGTACTGTAACTATAAAACCTCAGCCAACTGTAGCAGTGAACTCCGCATCAATTTGCGCAGGAACATCTACAACATTAACAGCAACTCCTTCACTTGCAGGAGGAACGTATTCATGGTCTCCCGGCGGACAAACAACAGCTTCCGTTTCTGTTACACCTGCATCTACTACAACTTATTCTGTTACCTATACATTAACGGGCTGCTCGACAACTTCAAGTGGAATAGTAACCATCAAGCCTCAGCCAACTGTAGCAGTGAACTCCGCATCAATTTGCGCAGGAACATCTACAACATTAACAGCAACTCCTTCACTTGCAGGAGGAACGTATGCATGGTCACCCGGCGGACAAACAACAGCTTCTGTTTCTGTTACTCCGGCATCAACAACAACATATTCTGTTACGTATACATTGACAGGCTGCTCGACAACTTCGAGTGGAATTGTAACCATCAAGCCTCAGCCAACTGTAACAGTGAACTCCGCATCAATTTGCGCAGGAACATCCACAACATTAACAGCAACGCCATCGCTTGCGGGAGGAACGTATGCATGGTCACCCGGTGGACAAACAACAGCTTCTGTTTCTGTTACTCCGGCATCAACAACAACATATTCTG
>CAYHCU010000182.1:4889-6310 GCA_964355035.1 uncultured Flavobacteriales bacterium
CAACATTAACAGCAACGCCATCGCTTGCGGGAGGAACGTATGCATGGTCACCCGGCGGACAAACAACAGCTTCCGTTTCCGTTACTCCGGCATCTACTACAACTTATTCTGTTACGTATACATTAACGGGCTGCTCGACAACTTCGAGTGGAATTGTAACGATACTCGCAAATCTTGCTATAGTAACAAATAGCAGCATTGCAGCATCACAATGTAATAATGCAGCTTTGAATATTCCGTATACAGTAAATTGTAATTACAATGCAGGGAATATTTTTACTGCTCAACTAAGTGATGCTACCGGAAGTTTTTTAAGTCCGACAAGTATTGGTTCACTTTCAGCAATTGGCAACGGAACTATCAATGCTACTATACCTGCACTTGCTTTGGCCGGAACTAACTATCGTATTCGTATAGTTTCATCATCGCCTGTAACAATCGGAAATAATAACGGCACTAATATTTCAATAAGTGCATGTACATTTACATTCAATGTGAAATTAATTATTCAGGGATTTTATTCAGGCAGCGGATCAATGAGAGCGACGATCGATCCTGTTCTGTATCCAACAGTTTGTGATTCAGTAAAAATTGAATTGCACAATGCTACAACTCCTTTTGCTTTGGTAGATATTGCTACAAGTACTATAAATTTAACCGGGACAGGGGCATTCACTTTTGCCGGTACGTCACTTGGACAATCTTATTACATCGTTGTGAAACATCGCAATGCTCTTGAGACTTGGAGCGCAAGCACAGTTTCAATGACTTCCGGTGGTATCTATGATTTTTCCAATGCTTTAAATAAGGCTTTTGGATCCAATCAAATTAATGTAAGCGCCGGTGTATTTGCGATTTGGAGTGGCGATGTCACAAATGGAACTACGCCAGGATTGCAAGATGGTATAATCAATGATTCTGATTTTAACTTGATTCAAAGTACTCTGACAACATTTTTATCCGGCTACAATTATCGTGATCTTTCCGGCGACAAATTCGTTGAATCATCAGATTATAGTTTGATTGATAATAATGTGAAAGCAGGCATAGTTGTCAGCAAGCCATAAATTATCCGAAAGACGAGCAAATATTGCTTGATGGCCTAGAGAAAGAACGTGAAAGTGCATTATTTTCTGTAAAAAGCGTATTGACAGCTATTTACACTGATTAGTATTTATCATATAAAGCCACTTAAAAAGTTGATAATTGCTTACTTTCGCAATCACTTTTTGGCTTCGTAGTTCAATGGATAGAATAGAAGTTTCCTAAACTTTTGATGCAGGTTCGATTCCTGTCGAGGCTACTCCACAGTGTAAGAGTAGGTGTAAGTGTAAGTAGTGTAAGTAGGCAACTATGAAAAAAGCAGCTTACACTTACACCTACACTGACTTACACTTACACTGACTTGCACTATTTAGTGT
>CAYHCU010000183.1:0-6292 GCA_964355035.1 uncultured Flavobacteriales bacterium
GTCTGGATTGGGTGTTGATAACCTTAGATTTTGGGGTCGAACTGAATAGTTACAAGTTTTTTAATTTACGGACAGTTGCAGATTTTGCAGCTGCTGATGAAGCATGAAAGGGGGGATTGCATATTGTCAAATCAATGAACTCATCTTTGTTAATAATTCCACGAACAATGTCTTTCGGATTTGTCTGTATTCTCAAGTCAATTTTCCCTGCTAAGGAGGGATTAGAGTCAGCTATTTTTTTTGCGGATTCTATAGCAAGAGGATCAATATCGCTGCCAATAAATGTCCAGCCATATTCCTTTATACCGATTATTGGATAAACACAATTGGCTCCAACCCCAATGTCAAGGCATTTGATCCTTATCCCTTCCTTTGTATTTCTGCCGGATATTGTCGGAAGTTGTCTGTATAGGAGGTCTGCAATATGATGAATATAATTTGCTCTCCCCGGAATAGGGGGACATAAATAATTTTGAGGGATGCTCCAATTCCTGATGTCGTAATAATGCATCAGCAAGGCTTTGTTCAGTGCCTTCACTGCTTCCGGATTAAAAAAATCTATCGATTCATCCTGGTAATTATTCACCTTAACGAATTGCGCTAATTCCGGATAAGTATCAATGAGTATTTTAAAGTCGTACCTTTCACGATGTTTGTTTCGGGGGTGTAATCCGGATTTTTCTTTTGGATGTACCTTCTTTTTAGCAAGCATTTCAGGATTCTGGTCAAGCTGGTATTATTTCATATATTTTCAGAGTGCATTCCGGCCAGATAGAGCGTGAACATTTTTTGTTTATGAAGTAGTGATGTATTATTGTGGCGTAATTGTTACATCCAGTGTTTCTTCACCAAAGATTTCCGAGACGGACTGAACTCCGTTGTTTATAGTTATGAGAATATTGTAGTCCATTATTTGATTGTAAGCTGGCATTGGATATGCGGCACCGGCAGTACACTCCATAGTACATCCCGGCACAATCATATTTGATGAAATATAAAGAGATAATTCGTCGGGATTGTTAATTTCTCCGGTAACACCGGTAATATCAAGGAGATTTAAGGAAGTGGGAATGTTAGTCATTTGGCACGGTGTATGGATTATATTATCAAATGTGCCGGCGTTATTAATAATCAGACTTACATCCACTATATTGTTTGTTCCAATTGTCACCTTAAATGAGGCATGATCTGTTGCGTGCAGATCAACGAGACCTCCATAAATTCCCCCTCCAGAATAATCATAATCAATATCTACTATGTAAATATTTCCTACAACTTTTACATTGGAAATTAAATAAACTTTTGAGGCTCCGGGGACATTCACGGTGGCTCCCACCATTGCCGGATTAGAGCTCATAGTGCTTGTGGAAGATGGAGCTGTATAAGTTGTAGAAATAGAACCTGACGCAGGAGAAACAGTTCCATCATTTTGATTTCCTTGTAAATTACCGTTAACAGTCCAACTCACTTGCGACGGGGCTGCATAGTCGCTTACATCGAGCAAGGGGCAGAGCTCATCATTTGGATCCGGGTCAGTGGCTTTCTTGACGGAAATTACTTTTAAGGAAGTAGCCGTCTCAACGGCTATTTCAGCGTTTTTAGGCGAGATGAATAGAGTTTTATACATAGAATAACCCGAAAAATGAGTAGTAGTAATACTTTCAGTTCCTGCCAGCGAATCGGTAATTGCATCATTAAATGAATACCAGATATTATCTGCTTTTTGGTAAGCAATACCTAATGCATAAACAGAGGTGCCTAATACATCCGTCGAATCATAATGAAACCTGATGGTTATTGGTTGATTAAACTGTTGCCCGTGTGGCGATAAATAATAGCTAAGGCCGACACCTCCGGGGCTTGTATTGCTTATCGGTTGAATAGATATTGCTGTCGCGGCAGACAATGCATTTGTAGGAATAATAATTTCCATTCTTCCGTCTGCAGAGACTAGTGTTCCACCTGATGCGTCAAGGGTTGCAGAATTTGGAGCACCAACCGGTGTTCCGACTGCTGTTGGAGTTCCATAAGAAATTGGAGGTGGGGTCGGCGTGTTTTCATCTTCATTAGATTTTTTACACGAATTCAAGATGATCATTAATGAAAAAAGAATAATAATGCTGAGAAATGATTTCGTTTTCATGAGTTTTTGGTTAATTGAGCTGAAGATTAGCAAGGTAAGAACTATTTAATGTGATCTGTAAACTATTTTTGCGGATTTACTCCAAATAAGGAAATTGAATGTTTCAAGGCAGATTAAAGTGAAGTATTTTCTCATTTAATTTCTACTTACTTTTGTGCAGAATCTCAAAGCTAAATTACAATACTCCTGACAAGTTATGTATAAAGTCCAGTCATTCCAGATTTCCGATACGATCGATATAAAATCTTTCAAGATTTATTTTACTGCAAAATTGATTTATTCTGATTCTGATGAACTCCTGTTTCAAACCGGTACCGACCAGTTTGTTTATGTGTTTAAGTATGGGGTTGTTTGCTTTTTAAATTGCGACGATATCAAGATTGCAGAATTCATTAAATTGATTGCGACCTATTGCAGAAATTTTATCGAATCTAAATTGTTTGAAGAATACCTGATAGATGTAAATGCCAGTGAGAATAAAATTGGGAACAACAAAATCGAAATCACTAAATCTGATGTTGAAACATTTCGGGTGATTATGATAAATGTTTCTCAGTCAGTTGCACTGGATTATTATTCAGACCAGACAGCTTTATTGTTGCAAGAAACAAAACAGTATACTTTAAGTCTTGAAAAAACAGGTAAACTCAGTATTTCCGGTACCAGGCTGAAAAAATTCATTGGTAAAACGCTCAATTTGATGAATAAGATCACCGAGACATTGTATATTTTTGATTCAGCCACAAGTACCTGGGAAGATGAGAATCTGGATAGAATTGACATCGAATTAAAAAAGACATTTGATCTTCAAAGCCGATACAGAAGTATTCATGAAGAACTGGTAATTATAAAAGAAAACCTGAATCTGTTCAAGGATATAATGCATCATAGAAATAGCAGTGTTCTTGAATGGATAATAATAGTCTTAATCTTAGTGGAGGTGGTGAATTTAATTTTAAGTAAGATATTTTAAGTAAAGTTAAACGTGTATGTTTAAACTCAATCCAGGCAGGTTTCCGAAGTACAAAACTATGAAATCAGAATGTACCCATTTCAATTGATTTAATAGAGTACGGATTATGCTGCAGTTCAGTGCCACTCATCAACTGTTATTAGTTGCCACGAATGCACGAATATTTCTGTGATATTATGATTGGAGATTTTTACTGCCAGTTGAACCGATGTGTCTTATGCTTTTATTGCCCATCGCAGCTTAGCGGAACGAGCCCGGGGATTATCATGACACTCCTGCGCTGATGGCCGAATCGGATCCGGCACTACTTCACTGTAAATTCCGGTACGAAATAAGCCCTGAAAAGATTTTTTTACTCGTCTGTCTTCACCTGAATGAAATGAAAGTATCGCCACACGACCACCAGGGGCAAGTGCATCAGGAAGTTTATCAAGAAATTGATCTAGAGCACCGAATTCATCATTCACCTCTATCCGTAATGCCTGAAAACACCGTTGGCAGGATTTTTTAACTTCTTCTTTACGGATATCCTGTGGGAGATATTTCAGGGCTTCTCTGATAATCTCCTGTAACTGCATGGTCGTTGCAATGACGGTTCCTTTTGCGATAGCAGATACAATGGCCTTCGCGATGAGTTCATAGAGAGGTTCGTCAGCATTTTCAAATAGAAGCTGTTCGAGTTTGTCTTTGGAAATTGTTTTTAAAAGTTCGGTTGCGGATTTTCCACTTGTAGGATTGAGTCTTAAGTCTAAAGGACCTTCCACTTTATATGAAAAACCTCTTTCCGGATTGTCAATTTGCATTGAAGAAACACCTAAATCTGCAAGAATAAAATTGAATAAACCGGTTTCATATGTTAGTTGATCAATTTCCGAAAAATTCATTTTCTTAATGACAACAACATCATCGCCATAACCCAAGCTTGCTAAACGGGCTCTGGTTCTGGGTAATTCAATTGGATCCACATCTAAAGCATAAAGTCTGCCTCCGGGAAGCAAACGTTTAATCAACTCTATGCTATGCCCACCATAACCCATCGTAGCATCCAGTCCTGTTTGTCCCGGAACAATTTTAAGGATTTCTAAAATCTCCTTAACACAAATTGAACGATGCATCCCTGCAGGTGTTCGGCCTTGCTGAATGACCTTTGCTACATCTTCTTTATAGTGTTCGGGTTGCAGTTCCTTGTATTTTTCTTTAAAAGATTTTGGGTGGCTGCCTTTATAGCGTACACGGCGTATGCGTTTGGGCTCTTGGTCTTCCATTTCGTAAAATTAACAATTTGGCGCTGCCTGTCAATAACAGATTTTAACAGAAAATATATTTGGCAAATCGAAATTATAGCATATCTTAGCTTGTTTTAATTTAATTCATGTATTTTGGATAAGTTGAGATTTTTATTTTGATCTGTTTATTGCGGGCGGAACTAACAGTGCAAATTTTCCGAATGCCAAATTAAAATAGAGTTCAATGAGCAATACACCCTAGTGTACCTGCTAGTAAACAAAATTCCTGAGACCATATTTTGTTGCTATACTGCTTTTGTTGTCCCTGCAAGCAAATGTTTAAGATTGTTTTCTTCAAAGAATAGTTTAGTTATAACTTCCGCATTGTCCAATATTTCCTGCATTTTTCTTTGCTTATTTCCTAAGAGTTTATATGCTCTTATCATTGCTTCTTCTTGCGAACAGTCAGTACTTTGTTTTATTGCTTCACATAAACCTGTTAATCTTAATCCTTCATCTTTTAAATTTCCCAATTTTGCAATTAACCAGCTTAAGGCTAGGAAGTAGTTTTTGTGCAATTGTATAATACTACTGTTGTCGCCCTGCGCAGGCAGCTTATTATATGGAGAGTTGATAATTTCTTCCGTCAAGTATTTTTCTAGAAAAGGAGCAGGTTTTGTTTCAGGGGCATATTGTATCAAACCCTGAAGAGCCTGCGGATAAATGCTCAGCCAGCGTATCTTTCTCCGCAGCTCATGCACATCTTTTTCTACATCAGTAAAGTGAAAATTTTTTTCTTCTGCGAATTTATTAATTGAAGCAATCTCAGTTTGGTAAAAGTGCGAAATGGCTTCCACTTCGTCATCCGGACTTAGCCAATCCACCTCTGACAATTTCTTCGAAATTTTTATAATTCGTTTGTTATCTGAGGAGAGCCAGTCTTTGTCTGTCAATATTTCATTAAGTTTATCGGCTTTCTCCTCGATTTGCTTTTTAATATATTGCTTGTAGTCAATTGGAATTTGACTGTTAGTTTCGAAAGTTAATGAGAGGGAGTAGTAATAGTCAGTTTGTCCAAGACCATCTTCCACCAGTTTAAAATGATCCTTCAGCGAGTCAAACAATTTTGGATCATGTATTTTTTTATACAGTTTAGCTAATCCTTCCAACATAAAAAATGGTGCTCTTGCGTTGTTGTTAAAGAGCCACAGTGCCGGATTTTCCTGGTTACTGCTTTTATTTAACAGCTCCGTGAGTTGATCTGTATAGAAAGTGAATCTTTTTAGCCCTTTGTTCATGCTGCTTATAGGTATTTTTACTATTGTCTGACTAAAATTTAAAGAGAGTCCGGGATAAATCCCATCCCTATTGTCATTTTTGTAGTACGAACAAACATCAATGACATGGATAAAGCTACAAATTTTGTTGGACAGCCGGTTGAAAGGATTAAGTATTCGAAACCTGAAAATTATCAATAGCACAACCATCCGTTTATTTAGTGATATATTAAGAGGTGTACGGCACAATCCACTTATCGAATTACAGCTAAATTGCACCAGCTCACGTGTTCAAAGAAAATCCCTTCAGGATTACCTCTAAAAGAGGATGAATATAATCGTTTGTCAATCGCAATAATTAGCAGCAAGTGAAATCGGCCATCATTTGCGGAACACGAGCCAAGAGAAAACAGGCTTAGAGGAAAGAAAATAATCAAGCCCGAAGGGCTTTAATGTGAATAGCCAACGGTGAAACCGATGGTGACAGAAATTGTAATTTGCCACAACCCTGAAAGGGTTGAATAAACACCAAAGTGATAAGCGAAAAACAAAGAGGATTATTTTAAAATAAATATCTTCAGAGAGAGGGGACACATTGAACTACTGAAAGAACACGGTATTTAATCTCTAAGGGTTAATTCCCCGCCGCTTGCGGCGAAATTGTTAGATTTGT